>JAOUNZ010000187.1 GCA_029880665.1 Candidatus Nitrosopumilus sp. | reverse complement strand
AATTTCATGGTTTCAGCACTAGATTCAGCAGTAGCTTTTTCCCATACTTGGTTGAATTTGGCCTGCATGTCACTACTTGACTTTTGAATTTGCTCAAAAAGGGACTTCCAGTTTTCAAGAGATTTAGTATACTCTTGCCATAATGAATCCCACTCATTGTTTTTGTCTTGTTCTGACATTAACTAAAGATAATTTTTGGGATTCTTAAATGGATCTATGAAAATCAAACTTTATTTCTGACGATTTTGTAATCGTTTTTCCATTCTTATTTTGCCTTCTTCAAATTTGATTTTATCATCGTCAGTTTTTAGAGATAGTTTTGGAACGGGCATGGGTTTTCCATTTTTATCAAGAGCTACAAATGTGACAAAAGCGGTTCCAGTGACTGTTTTTATTCCAGTTACTATATCTTCAGCTTCAACTTTGACTTCAATTTCCATTGACGAGTTGTGTACGTAATTAATTCTAGCATTTAGTGAAAGTACATTTCCCACAAAAATAGGTTTTAAAAAATTCACACTATCCATAGAAACAGTAACTGCATTTGATTGTGAATGTCGTTGAGCCACAATTCCAGCAACCATATCAATATGTTTTAAAATCTCTCCACCAAACACATTTCCTGCAGGATTCGCATCAGATGGAAACATCCTAACAATTACTTCTGCATGAGATTCAAAAGGACTTTTCTCACGAATAGGTGAATTTTCTGAAGACATTCTAAATCTCTCTAATAACTTAATTCATCCAATTTAATTTAAACAGTTGATTTTGATTATTTTAAGTATTTTTCTAGTTTGATTTTATCAATTTTTGGAATTTTTGCTAATTCAAATCCTTCTGGACGTTTAGAGAAAGAACGTGTTGCATCAATACCCATTTTTGCAGTTTGTAATTTTTGTTGATCGCTTGAAGGATCAAGACTAGAACCATGAACATTTTTTAGAATTATTAGATCTTTATCTGCTTGAAACCTTGTAGCTATTGCATATTCTACGGATTCAGCATTATTAGGATCAATATCCTCATCAACTATAGTTACTTGTTTTAGTGAACGGTGTAACTCGAATGTTTTTTTAATTATTTTTTTAGGATCAGATTCTTTTTTCTTTTTAATTTGTACTACAGTGTGTAACCAATTACAACCACCATTTGTCATTGAAACTTGGAGTGTCTGAGGAAAAGTCTTCTTTAATTCTCCATTTAATTTAGATTCAATTGGCATCCCCATAAGTAATCTATGTTCAGAATAGCCAGACAAGATATCATGAAAAATAGGGTTGTTTCTATAATAGAGATTTTCCAGTTCAAAAATAGGTTGATCTCTTTCATGATCATATGTTTGAAGCATTTCAACCATCCATTCAGAATGAGTTTTATCTTGGAGAATTTTTCCTTCCATAACAATTTCAGAACCTGACGGCACATTTAGTTCTGTAAAAGGAAGCTTTGTCAAGGTTAGTTTTCCACCTAATAGAGAATTTGCGATATCAATTTCATCTTTGCCCCATTCAGCTTGATATGCTCCAGCAATAGAAATTGCCGGATGAACTCCCACTGTAATTGCAATTTTTAGATCTTCATGATGCTCTTTTGCATCAATAAAACATTTGTGTAGATGACGACCTTCAACCATTCTAATTGAAAAGTGAGTGTTATCTAGTGGCATTAATCTATGAAATGATGAATTTTGTTTTCCGCTTTCAGGATTTTTGACATATGCTATTGATGATGTGATAAATGGACCAGATTCCTTCTCAAAATGAGTGACGATGGGCATGGAAAATAAATTTTTTGATTTATTTTCCAAAAATTTTCCTGAGGAGATTATTTTTGGTTTTTTAGCATTTTTGATTGCTGAAATGATTTTTTCATGAATATTATTTTCTGAACCTCCAACTGCAAGAGCAAATCTTTTTCTTGTTCCAACTAAATTAGAAACCAAACTGAAATCACTCTCTCGGATATTTTCAAATAATACAGCATAGGAACCGTCTACTTTAGCAGTAATTCCTGCAATTTCAAATTTTGTGGAAACCTGAGTTTTTATGATTTTAAGATCTTTAGTTTTTTTAATTTGAGAAATAAAATTTCTTAAATCACTCATTCTCTATTGCCTCCATAATTTCTAACATTAAGGCTTTTGCAATACTTGGTTCTAACTCTTTTTGAATAAAGGTTGAGACGATGGCAATTCCTCTTATTCGGATACTAATGCGTTCAGCAACTAATTTTAGAAAAAGAGATTCGGTTCTTGATGGTATGATAGTTGTTGTGACAGGTGTGGGTCCAGTTGCTAAAGAAATAACCATAGATCCTATTTTATTAGATCCCTCTGTAACAGAAACAAAATATCCATTTTCAAACTTTTGAATATTTAAAGAAAAAGTTCGATTCTCCAAATGCGTCATTTTTTGGTAAAACCCATTTGAAGAATTCAACATCGTGTGAACAAATCTTATGCTTTTATTGCTATTGATTCATTTGTTTGAGAAGATCCAATTTTGGAACCTAGGTTCTTTTTGCAGTTCTTTTCATGTTTGTCTGCAAAAACAAACAATTTTTCACAATATCTGCATGCAGTTTTTTCCTTAGTCTTTGTTGTTGCTGTTTTAGCTTTTGCTGTTTTAGCTTTTGCTGTTTTAGCTTTTGCTGTTTTAGCTTTTGCTGTTTTAGCTTTTGCTGTTTTAGCTTTTGGTTTAACTACTATTTCAACGT
>JAOUNZ010000186.1 GCA_029880665.1 Candidatus Nitrosopumilus sp. | reverse complement strand
GAACATTTCCTATTTTACGATCTCCTCTGAAATGACCCGAATTGATAAACACAATGTCCGAATCTGCAAAATCTAATATGCAATCTGCAACAAAGTTCCCAAAATTGGTAGAACCCTTTCTTAATTGTAGTTCTGTTGCGTCAAGAATTGTACCTGTTTTGAATTGTTTGATGATTTTTTTGGATTCTATTTTATTCCCATTTCTCTCAAGATCTGACTCCCACTGCATTGTCCTTTTTTGTATTTTTGTTTCAGGATGGAACCCTGCTAATTCTGCAGAATTCATTATGATTACTTGTCTTGAGAATTGTCCTATCTTAAGATCTGATTTTCTGGGAACCCCAACAATTTGTACTGTTCTACAATTTGACTGTCCTTTCAAAAGAATTGATTTAGGATTTTTCTTGTCATATCTCAAAACTTCGTTATGATCATGGCCTCCAAGCAGGCATAGATAACCGTCCCAGTTTTTGACAAGCCATCTCTCCAGATTGACATCTTCTTTATTGCTCATATGCGACAAAATAATCAAATAGTTGATTTCAGGATGATTTTTTTTGATCTTGGATATTGTTTTCATTAGTGATGTTTCTGAAGCGGTTGCCACAAACCCGTTTTTTTTTGCTTTTCTGAGTGTGGCTTTTCCTGCAACTCCTGTTATTGCTGCAAATGGTTTAGTATAATTATTCCCAAATATTACATAATCTGAAATTTCCAGAATTTTTTCCTTTTTTGGATTCTTTATGTTTGCACATATGATCCCAAATGATGCTTCAGACATTCTTGCTCTGAGTACATTTGTACCTCCATCAAAGTCATGATTGCCTAAAGTACAGTAATTCAACCCACACAGATTTAAAACATCCACCATTTGCCTTCCTTGAAAATAGAGACTCATTAACGAGGGATACAAAAAATCGCCTCCATGTAAAACAAGTACAGAAGTTTTATTTTTTTTAACAACAGGATTTGATCTTATGCTGTCTACCATAGAACAAAATCTTGCGAACCCAGGAAGATCTATAATTTCATTTACACTTGATTCTTCTATAAAATAGGTATCAGTGATATGAATCAAAATCACTTCTGGATTATTACTCAAAAGTTTATTGATTCTTTCAATACATCCGCCCTCATGGGATTTCACCATATTCATATATGGATTCAGCATACCATGATATCTGTATCTTTGTTCATGACCACTTATGTCATGTCTCAAATACTTCCAGATTCATCATTTCTACCATCTCTCCAAAATATATCCTACAGGAATGTGTTGTAGACGCAAATTATGTGAGTCGTCTAAAATACACTGAAAATATGAGTTAGGACAGAAAAAATGCTTCTTACATAAGATCAAAAACTGTGAGGACACGCATTGTTTATGTGATGGCTATTTTAGAATAAAATCAAATGATATGCAGTAAGATATCTGTATGATGTCATATAAGCAAGAAAATTCAAATGTTTTTTATTAATAATTATGATAAGAAAATATACATTTGTTTGATAATAAACACTTATTTTTTATACTTGTAGTAGTTTTTTCCAAAATATCCGTTATCTGTACTATGAAAATTTCAGAAACAACCATTTGGACATCATCCTATCATGGAAGTAAATTTTTTGAAATTTGATTAGAACTGTTTGATTAAAAGTTTACATGATCTGGGTCAATGAATATCCAGATCTGAAATTAACTACTTTTTTTAAAAAAGAGACGGTGTATGATAAGAGAATTTTTTGGATTCCTCTGGGATTTGATTAGTGGTAACTGATTCTCTTCTTCCTTTTTGTTGCTAAACCCTATAAAGAATTTTTTTTGATATGAAGCGACATTCATAGTCAAACATGGACCTATCTGTCAGGTTTTGAATTATTCAATTTTCTTTTTGACTGACATATTGTTTTTCAATGGATGTTCTTCAGAGTCTAATGTTTTGGCAGTATTTCTAAAAAATCCTTTTGCTTCCACATCAAGTAGAAGTAAAAATTGCTTTTTATTGAAGAAAAATCAAAAACAATTAATTTTAAGTATTAATTTTTTATTAAATTTGAACCAGAAAATTATGTGATTCTCAAGTATGAATTAGACTGACATTTCAAACATATGATTTATCAACATCCTTGTCATTTACTATATAAACAGTATGGTGAATAATATCACTAATCAATTATTGTAACAAGTAATGAACGTCACAAAATAGAACTATTCCATTTGGCAAAGTCTTAGCTGATATGGAATAACCATCTTCTAGTCCTTTCCCACAAATATAGCACTCGACCTTACTTACTGAAGTCGTTGTATTTTGTATCTTTAGTATCTGCGCCTTCTGCATGATTGTTTGTTTTACCTCCTGCATGGTGACAATACTACGATCGGCTATCCTATAAAGGTACCGTACTATACCGTAATTATCTCATGCCTGATTAATCAATTACTTCAAACAAAAACGATCCATGACAAGTAAAATAATCAATTTAAATAATAAACCGTTAGAACCTTGTTTATGGGTGGACACCTTTGGAAAGACTCGGGCAAAAGTAATACCTCTAGACTTATCTGAAAACCAATTTCAAATTTATAACAAGATTTCAAGAAATTACCCACATTCGTTTCTCTTTGAATCCCTCACTGGCCCTGAAGTTCTATCTGAAACATCTGTGATGGGATTTGATCCAAAGATAATCTTCAAAGGATTTTCAGATAGAGTGGAAAT
>JAOUNZ010000185.1 GCA_029880665.1 Candidatus Nitrosopumilus sp. | reverse complement strand
CCCAATGGTTAGTTCCTGAGGTGGTAGGAAGTGTTGATGGTAATACATTTGTTCCTTTGTTTCCAGATTCTTCACGTAATCCAGAGAATGGCCAAACTTGCCATTTTGCATGAACTATGGCATAACAATGTGGATCATCACATGTATGACCTGTTGTTGCAAAGGCAAAATTTGTTGTGGAAAGTGATACCAAAAGCGAAACTGTTGCTAATGATAGAACTATAGTCAATAGACTAATAGAAGTTTTTGTAGTCATTTAAACTAACAATAATTAATTTATTAATAAAAAATATGTCAATCCAAATTGAGCTAATTTCTATATTCATATCATAATAACTTCACATATTAACTGCAAAGAATTAGTAGGCAAAGATCAATTTGCAAAAGCACGTGACGAAGGATTCTTTTGTCACTGTCAAATGATCACAACGGCAAAAACTGCCCAACAGGAAAACAGCTCATCAAATGCAACATGAACACAGTAGTTACCATGTCATGGAGTCCAATTGGAGAATGGGATACATTGGATAGTGGAGTCATGAAACTTGCAAGCGATGTTTGTAAGTGTGCTCTACAAGACAAACTGCATGAAGATACATGTCGTCTTTTCAAAAGGGGATTTCAGATATCAGGTCGGAGGCTGGCTTACAATGTATGCTGCAAAAAAGATGGAAGTATCAAAGATCTTCTAATTTTTTTCTTTTTTTACGATTAATCATGACTAGTAAAATGCATGTAGAATGTCCAATTTGCCATAATCAGGTACATGTGGGAGTCATGTATTTTTCGTCATCTGGATAGTCAAAACAACTATGAAGTACATAAGATATTTCATGAATATCTCCGATATTGCTTGGGTGCAGACATTATCAGACTTATCTACAGTAAAAATTCTTTCCAGCATGATTTCACAGACATGTCAAAATTGTTCAAAAAATGAATAAATCCTACTCACATATTATGAAATAAGTATTGAAAGGGAACTCTAGTAACATAGAAAAGATAATACGTGAGAATTTGAATCTTATACTGATAGGTGCATTTCTAAGTGCAGTTATAGGGGTAGGTCTAACAGAAAATATAAAATTTCTTTCTGAAGGTCCGGATGATTTGGAGACACGTCTAGTAGAGGGGACAGATTAGTTGTAGTGGGAAATTATACCCAAGCAATATCAAAATATGAATATGTTCTCGCATTCAAACCAGAAAACGTACGTGCATTACTAGGTCAAGCAGACGCAAAGACTTGGTTATGGGATTTTGATGGTGCAAGAAATACCCTTGACAAGGTTTTGAAAAATGATAGTACCAATCCAAGAGCCTTGACTATTCAAGGAAACCTACACACATTATGTGGTGAATTCGATGATGCAAGAGAGAAATTTGAGAGAGCATTATACCTTAATCTAGACAATAAGCGAGAATTTGATACATGGATAGGATTGACAGATGCATACATAGGTAAAGCACATAACGCAATAATTGAAAAAAACGAAACGGACGCATCAGAATATATCAAAAAGGCACAGAATAGTCATGAAAAAGCCAAGGCTATAGAAGCAACGGATCTTTACCTGCTAAATGCTTGGGGTGATTTGACTTTTGTAGAAGCCAAACTTGAATTGTTGAAAGAAAATAGCACAGCTGCAATTGAGAAATTCATGAATGCAAGAAATATTTTTCAGGACATAATAGATGATAAGACCCACGGGTATTTTCCAGATGCCATGACTAGTTTGGCTGATACTTATTTGGAATTAGCAGAACTGGAGGACGCGCCAGATTACGACAGAGTAGAATATTATCAAAAAGCAAGTGAAAACTACAACAAAGTAAAAGAGAAAACCCCAAACAACCATTATGCAATGACTGGCATCGGTTTTGTTCTTATTGAAGAAGAAAGATACGATGACGCAAAAAAGAATTTTGAACAGGTATTAGACACATGCAAAGATGATCCATACGCAAAGCAGGGCATGAATGAACTTAGAAAAAAGGTCAGTGACAGGCAGCTAGGAAATGCAACGTGAAAAAATGTGAATCCAAAATCACACAGTCAGCATCAGACAGGTTCCTTTATTGAGTGAAAATTCCAGCAGCATCAAATGCTGATAAAGTATTTTTGTAAAAGAGAATAATCATGTTAGTTAGAATCAGGCCATTTTCTGTCAATGATTTTTTTTATGATGTGAAATCATATTCCCATAAATCCAGTTACAGACACTTGCAATGAGAGTCCAAAATGGAATTTCAACTTTAGGCGTAACGTGACATTATCTTAGAAGCATTTCTGTGATTACAGAACCTGTGCACTTTTCCCAAAGTATGCCTTGACATGCGGCCTGAACAAATAATACAGAATCACAATGTCAATTACCAGCCCGATTATGTTCATTGAGGGCAGGTCAACTATCAGGCTGATTACTGTCAGGATCAGAGTAACAGTCCATGCCCACGGTCTCCCTTTGAGCAATCCCCATGCCATCAGAAACGAAACCGCGCCAAGTGCAACAATGATGCCGCTGATTAGCCCCATGACGGCACTGCCGCCAAAATCTGCCATCATGCCCATCCCCATCGAGCCCCACAATGCGCTAAAGAATATGCCAATTCCAATTGCAATCACGCCGGAGACTATCTCAAGTACTGCAAGAATTGTCACCCCTGTCGGCCTGACCTGAGAAGACATGATATTTTACATAACACATCGTGTAATAAGTGATTCATAGGTT
>JAOUNZ010000184.1 GCA_029880665.1 Candidatus Nitrosopumilus sp. | reverse complement strand
CAATCATTATTGCAGAGATAGTTGGGGGAAAATTATCAATTTCAGTTGAGAAAATCATTACTCCCAAGATAATAATGCCATCTATTATGCCTAATTTTATGAACATTTGAAAATTATTCAAAAAAAATAGATTTTAGTTTAAAACTAAAGAAAATACTCAAAAAGAGTGAATTTCTAGCTAAATCTCATTAATTCTCATAAACCATCCAGTTAATAATTTCATCAATATTTGATGAAGTAATGGTTGTCTTGATTGGACCCAATGGGGATTCTTCTGCTTCCTCGCAAATTACTATTTTTTCAACAAATGCTGCTTGTTTATTGAGATAGAACCATGTTGTATCATTTTCTAAATTTTTTTCTAAATAACGACTAAAAACTTTTTGAAAACGATTGTTATGAATAGCTTGATAAATTTTTTCAAAAGATTGTAATTCTTTAGATATAGCACTAATTGAGTAACTTTCAGTTTTGATTGTAGAATATGGGAAAATATTGGAAATTGCAATTTTGATTTTATTAGGATCTTCTGAAGAATTTACCGATGAAAGCATTTCAATTTTGCAACTAATGTTTGGAATTCTCATTTAATCCAGCTTTGAATAATTTTGAAAGCAGTTTCAATTAATTCGTCTTTTGTTAAACCAACATTTGATATTACATAATCAGATAATGCAATTGAATCACTAATACCAATGTCTAATTCACGATTATCTCTTTCTTCAAAATGTTCTTTTGTTTGTGGATCATCTAATCTTCCTCTTTTTTGTAGGAAGTCAAATCTAGTATCTATTGATGCATGAATTGCTAATAATTTTACAGTACCAAATTTCCGAAGTACTTCAATTTCATCATTTGATCTTATTCCATCTATTAGAACAACATCTGCAGTTGAGGAATTTATTTGTGATTTAACTAATTCTGCAACAGCCCCTGAGCCATTTTTTTCTCTAATCTCAAGCATTAAATTTCCAAGATTATCTCGTGTTGGTTCTAGATTTCTATTTTTTGCTTCTTTTCTGATAATATTACCCATATTGATTACAGTATATCCTTTTAGTTCCAATCCTTCTGCAATAGTAGATTTGCCAGCACCTGGCATACCCGTTAGACATACTATCAATTTCGTCACAACATATCAAAAATAGTGCTTGTCTATGAAGTTACCGGAAATTATTATAAAGATACTTTAAAGAATGCTATAATGCGAACTTTTGTAGCAGTTGAAATATCAAACAACGATGTTATTAATTCTATAAGAAAGTTTCAAGACAGTATTGAAATTGATGCAAGTCCTGTAAAATCAAATAATTTTCATTTTACATTACAATTTTTAGGAGAAATTACAGATGAAACATCTAAAAAAATAATCAAAGCTCTTAATTCAATTGAATTTACAAGTTTTAGTGTAAATCTAAAAGGTGTAGGTATGTTTCCAAAACCGGAATTTCCAAGAGTGATTTGGATTGGTACAGATGAAAATGGAGGAAATATGTTAATTGAATTATCGAAAAAAGTGGAAAAAGTGTTAGATCCATTAGGATTTTCTTCAGATAAACCATTCAAACCTCATATCACAATATTTAGGATTAAAAAGAAGATAGGTAATATAACAAACGAATTGAAAAATCGAAAAATGATAGATTTTGGAATACAAGAGATAGTAAACATCAAGTTGAAAAAAAGTGAATTAACATCAAAAGGACCAATTTA
The DNA here is from genome assembly GCA_029880665.1 of Candidatus Nitrosopumilus sp. GTDB lineage: Archaea > Thermoproteota > Nitrososphaeria > Nitrososphaerales > Nitrosopumilaceae > Nitrosopumilus. The sequence goes on along the minus strand of JAOUNZ010000184.1, from coordinate 1,050 downwards.
TTCGGATTTGGTGGAAATAAAGGCAAAATGATGAGAAATGTGATTTCCGCAGTTTCCAAGACTGTAGTTCCATCTGGGTCGCTTGAAAAATCGAAAAAACAAATTGCACAGTTAGCATTTAATTTAGTTCAAAAAGAAACCATAAAATTTCCAGAAGTAATAGGGTTGGAGTTTGGGGGCTCATTTGCAAAAGGTACTTGGTTACCAAAAGATGCAGATATTGATATTTTTATTAGATTTAACAAAAACACATCAGAAGAAAAATTTGAAAAAATATCTAAAAAAATTGGTTTTGATTCATTGAAGAAATATTCTCCTTATGTTAGATATTCACAACATCCATACGTTGAAGCTGAGATTAAAAATACTAAGATCAATGTAGTTCCATTTTATGATGTAAAGATTGGAGAATGGAAAAGTGCTGTAGATAGATCAACATTCCATACAAGATTTATGAAAAAATCATTGACATCTAGAATGAAAAATGAAGTTAGAATTCTTAAAACATTTCTCAAGTCAAATAGAATTTATGGTGCGGAGATTGCAAAACAAGGATTTAGTGGATATGTTTCAGAAGTTTTAATTTTACATTTTGGAAGTTTTAAAAATGTCATTAAGTCAATGTCTACAATTAAAGAAAAACAAGTTATTGGAAAAACATCAAAAAAGTTTGAAACATCAATAGTAATTATAGACCCAATTGACAGTAATAGGAATTTAGCTGCAGCTATTTCTGATGAAAATATTGGAAAATTCATTCTTATTTGTAGAGCATTTAAAGAAAAACCAAAATTAGATTTCTTTAAAAATAAAAAATCGCAAATATCAAAAGAATATTGGGATAATTTACTAGTAGTCAATTTTGATTATAAAAGCAGAAGTCCAGATATAATATGGGGGCAAATTAAAAGAGCTACATCATCATTAACAATACAATTAGAATTAGAAGGATTCAGAGTTTTACGAAGTAAATCTCATATAGATCAACAAAATGAAATCTATTTGTTTTTCTTTTTAGAATCTACAAAAATTAGCTCAATATATTTAAAA
>JAOUNZ010000183.1 GCA_029880665.1 Candidatus Nitrosopumilus sp. | reverse complement strand
TCCATTATCAAAGGGTTTTTTGAACCTCAACTTGTTAATCTTGATTTTAAAAAATCCGCAGTAAAACATCCTACCATAAATGATGATGGCTTGATGCAATCTGATCTTCTTCATGTGTTTTTTGACGTAGACACTGGATCCGATTATCCTGATGGAGATGAATGGTTTATTGTTGAAATGCTCTTTCCTCATGATGTAAAACTTCCTGACAATTTGAAAGGCATAGACTATTTTACAACTCTCTCAGTTGGAGATGGTAGAAAAACTTTCTGGCATCATCGTGAATTAATTCGATACAAATATGGAAAATCAAAAAAATTAGATGATGCTTTAGAGTTTTTAGAGTCAAAATACAAAGAACTTCATGGATTACTGGAGCCATTACAAAAGGATCTCAAGTGATCTCATTCCAAGAATTTCCTCTAAACTCAAATTTTTTGTTTTTGGATGTTGCTGTATTAAGGCGCCATCTGATCGAATCTGAATCAAACTTGTAGACTATTTCTACAATCTCCGATGATGTTTTTTTAGGATCTAGATGATGTGGCAATAATTCTAAAACAAAATCAATTTTTTCAATGGCATTGTCGAACCATTGTTTATCTTCTATGTCTATTACAAAAACAATTCTTGGTCTTCCCGAAAAATTAATTCTGATTTTCAAAGCGTTACCGCTGCCACGTCTGCGTTTCATCTCTTTGAAAACTGCCTTGACTTTTTCCCAGCACTTAAAACCAAACCATTGAAAAAATTCCTCATTAAATGGAAGAGGAATTTCAATATCCAAAGAACTCACAAAATTATCATCATCATCTGAATCAATTTCTTCTTGAATTATTGTGAAATGTGAATTTAGAAATCCATAAAGAACTTCAACCTCCCATGGTGAAATTCCATAATATCTTAATGTGGTTTTCAAATTTTCAGTCACTGGTTAAAAACCCTCAAAATTATAATTAAATCTTCAATAGTGATAAAAATAGTCTAAATTAACCTTAAAATTAAAATTATATGGAATGATGTGGTAACTCAGATATGAAAAAAGAATTTGTTGTAAAAAGTATTGACTCTGCACCTGATGGAGCGCCATATGTTGTGATCTCTTTATCCTCCATTAAAGATCTTAAAGAAGGCACTCAAAACCCACCATCACCTTTTGGTGCACCAAAAGTAATGGGATTTACAAACATGAATGACATGATGAAAGATCTAAACAAGATGATGTCTGGAATGGGTGGTGGATTTGGAATGCAGTCAGGTATTACTCAATTAAAGCTTGAGATGCATGAATACAAAGACATGGGGCTCTCGGTTGGAGATAAGGTCTATCTTGAGTTAAGTAAGGCTGAAACACTGGGTGTTTAAACTTTACCATATTGTGTTAAAATACTTCCAACCATAGAAAGCAGCGATTGTTCCAATCACAAATAACATTGGTTTCCATGCAAACACTGGTATGCTTGGTGTTGCGAGTTTAACTTTGTAGTTGTCGACTATCGCATGAATGTTTTTCTTAATTTTATCGTGCCAAATATTGTACTCTACTTGATATTTTTTTAGAATTTCTTCTACTTCGTAAACAACCGGAGTTCTTTGGGAGAATAAGTGTTGAAGATAATCTCTTGAAACTTCCACTTCTGCATGAATTCCGATTAACCCTTTCTTCAGATCAACCAATCTTACATGCATCTCCCATGGTTTTTTTAATTTTAAATTGAGACCGTTTCCTATTTGCCCTGGTTGTTTATGTTCAAATTTAACTTTAGTAAATCCCTCTTCTTTGAAAATTTTTATTAATTCTTCAAAACTTTTCTTCACAACAATGTGTAGTTGTTCTACACCTTCTTTATTGTCTGCATCAATTCTATGTTTTAAACCATCAAAAAACGATACTGTCTTTGGATATGTTGTAATATACTCCATTGCTAATTCCAGAAAGTACCGATATTTAAAGCAGAAGTCATTTGGTTAGTTGCTTGGAGAATTTGACAAACCTCTTACGTATACACATTGATCTGGTGATATGGCAGTCTCTGTTGGTGATATTTTTCTATCTGTAAGTTCTGCCTCTGAATTTCTTACTATTGCAAATGGTTTTGATTCGGCACCCTCTCCCATCTTGTGATTTGCAATTGTTGCAAGATTGTCCACCACTGCCTGGAATGTAACTTTTAATGGATTACCGTTAAGATCTTTTTTTGCTCTCATATCCAAAACTGGCTCAATCCCTGCACAGGCAACTGCAACTCCTGATGTGCCGATCCTTGCAGGCATTAGTCTGCTGTCTACTAAAATTATTCCCACATGAATAAATAATCTTAAAAATATCTTTCTACGGATTTGTTCTGCGATAAGGTATGGGTCTTTTGGATAGAGTATTGCTCTGCCTCTTTTTGCATTTGATTTGTCAATTCCGGCATTTGGTGCCATTATGTTGTCTGAAGATGTAATTACAAATCCTCCTATTCCGCCAAAAATTTTATCTGACTCTCTCACTATGATCTCTGCAATTTCTGGTTTTAATTGATATTCTTTTGAAATTCGCATGCCTTGCTTAGAAACTCTGATCTTTTCTAATTCCACAATCCGTCCCTGTGAATTTGAGATATATTTCGTTGAAATTACAATGACATCTCCTTCTTGTAATTCTGTATTATTTTTTGCTAATGTGTTTGATAATGCATCAAAAACATCAAATTCTAATTCCATTCTTTCAGCTAAAAGAGGTATTACAGTTAGGTTCATGATTATCTATGATATTCTTTTCTTTTTTAC
>JAOUNZ010000233.1 GCA_029880665.1 Candidatus Nitrosopumilus sp. | reverse complement strand
CAGAAAAAATCCGTAAATTAGAATCGAGAAATGAAACAAATGAAGCAAATGCGGCAAAGATTGTTCTAAAGAGGGCAAGAGAGCTTGCAGAAATCAATCCAATGATGGGACACAGAGGAGTCAGGGTTGGGATTACTTATCCTGAAATTTATGAAATGCAAATTCGCGCAGTCTTTGAAGCATTAGTGGAGTTAGCAAAGAAAAAGATAAAGGCCCATCCACAAATCATGATTCCACAAATTAGCAGTGTTGCAGAATTGAACCACATCAAGAAGATTTATGATTCTGTCAAAAAGGAGATGGAAACCACCCATAAAATGAAACTAAAAATTAATTTTGGAACAATGATCGAGGTTGTCAGGGCTGCATTAACTGCAAATGAACTTGCAAGTACTGCTGAATTCTTTAGTTTTGGCACCAATGATTTGACACAGGGTACATTTAGCTTTAGCAGAGAAGATGTTGAAGGAAAATTCCTTCCAGAATATATGGAAAAAAAATTGTTAGAGAGAAACCCATTCCAATCAATTGATGTTAATGGGGTAGGCAGTTTGATAAAAATAGGAATTGAGGCAGGTAGAAGAATCAGACCAGGTATGGAGATAGGAATATGTGGAGAGCATGGAGGAGATCCAAGTTCAATTAAATTCTGCCATGGTGCGGGTCTTAGTTACGTAAGTGCATCGCCACATAGGATTCCCATAGCAATAGTAGCTGCAGCTCAAGCTGCAATTGAGCAGCCCAAAACAAAAGCCAAAACAAAATCTAAAGCAAAGCCAAAGAGAAAATAAAATAAAACATTAGAAAGTTACAATAATGAAATAATTTTTTGCACAATTTCATCATGGTTTGACGTAATTTCTGTAGAGATCAAGATGACATCTTTCTCATGATAAACATTAATCCATTTTACATGATAAACATTAATCCATTTTACATGATCACGTGATTCTATAGACCAATTTGTTTTTCCAAGACGTTTATCAAAAATCCGATTCATTTTTGCCTTTAGTAATGCTTCACGATGCAGTAGTTTTGTTTCAGGAACGTTCAGATGTGGAACCATCCCTTGTTTTCTACAATATGCCTTTAATCTACCACATTTACACAAAATTCCGGCAAATCGTATTGATGGATCTAAGGTCAAGATGCGGCTACAAAACTTGCTTTCAGGGCAGGATTCTAACTTTTGCACAATTTTTAACATGTTTTTAAAAAATAGAAGACAAAAGATAATTTTGTTGACTAATAAGTAAAATGCCAAACATCAAATTTAATCAGACTCATTTTTGGTTAAAGGCAACCAATAATGCATGATTTTTCTATTCAAATCTACAAATATATCAGCATTGTCGTTCCACGTTTTGACATTCTTCTTTCCAGATTCGATGGCAGATATGATAATTTTATTACATAATGATCTGTACTTTACAGTTTCTTCACTTAGGTTCTCAACTAGTGTTTTAAATGATTCAGGAAACACAAATTTAGAATTGTTTATGAACTCTTTTTGTAAGGACATATTTGCGTTTACGGTGTTTTTCCATGTTTTATAACATTCATTTTGAAAATCAAATAATACTTGTTGAATGTGAGGGACCGAATTTTCAATTTCGGAGAAATATTTTTTACAGATTTGTTCCATAATTCTGAAACTATCTTGATTGTCTTTATTTTCAACCATGATCCCACTAGAAAAGATCTAAACTTAAGCATATTGGTAAAAAATTAAACCATATTGTTTTATTTTTGAATATTATTTTCACTATAACCCAGACCTTTAAACCTAATTTAGCATAAATTTAATTCCATGAGTTACAGGTGCCTGATTTGCAACATGGTTTTAGAATCCCCTAGAAAACTTGAAGTACATTTGAAAACAGAGCATAAATGGGCGTAAAAAGAAAAACCAAGGCATTGGATATGCAACCATGACTTGGGATATTTTGGGATACAATGCAGAGTGTTCTGTGAAATTAATGTACTGTTATTTCCAGTCAAATTCTCAAAAATCACCATGTAAAGAAATTATGCAAGTTTATGAAAATCAGAGAAGGGGAATTATATCTAGAGACATAAAC
>JAOUNZ010000043.1 GCA_029880665.1 Candidatus Nitrosopumilus sp. | reverse complement strand
TGAAATGCCAGATTCGGTGTGCATCAATTGATTGTCACGGATCTCCCTGAGCAGTTGCACCTGTGGCGCCATCTCAGAGCCATATGCTGCAGTTGCAATTAGACAACCTCCTGTTTCAATCTGTCTACCGTCTGATAAATTATCGAGCACCGGACCATTATTTTGGTTTTTGATTTCTTCTTCTTTGATCATTTTTGACTCAAGTTCAATGTTTGATTTTTCTAATTCTTTTTGCTGTTGATCTATTTGTTGAGGAATTTCTTTTATGTTTACAGGCTTTGTGTCGATTATTCCCATCTGTGATTCTTCAAAACTTTCTTGGATTTCTAGATTATAATATATCCTACTTTGTTCAATCAATTTTTGATATCTGTCCGAACCCGAATATGTCCATAAATCATCATTGTAGAGATTGCCACACAATCTTGATTCGATTGAATGTTTATGATGTGCAAAGAAATCATTCCCCATGAAATAATATAATTGATAGTTTTCTTCACACCACTCTATTCCATTTTCTGTTAAACCTGTAGTATCACGAAAAGGAGTTTGTGCATATACAGGACTAACTAAAAATAATATTGAAAAAATAACCAAAAATTTCAATCAGGTATATGAATTCTTTCCCATTTGATAAATGATTCTACTCTAGAAATATATGATTGTCAAGAATGCCTTTTAGTAGATTTGACATCTTTATATCAGTAAGCAGACGATCTACCGACCTTGTCATATGATATGTATGTGAGAATTTGTTTGCCTGAATTTTAACAAACCTGATTTATTTTTTATCATTTTCATCCATTTTTGATTCTTCAACGGATTTTTCTATATCCTCTAATCTTTTTTCTATGTTTTGTGAATTTTCAATGGGTTCAGATTTTTCTATATGTTGAGAATATTTCGTGTCTTTTTCTATCTTATTACTTTCTGCTGGTTTTTCTATTGTATTAGGATTTTCTGAGCTATATGGATCTAAAAACGAAAGTTCTTTCTCATTCTTCTTTTTAATTATCTGTTTTACAACCATGACTCCAATTACAATTGCAATTATGATATAATTGATTGGCGGTTTTAATAACTGTGTGACGTATCCTACTTGTGGAAGTACATATGCTACCTTTCCGATGTATTCTTTTTCTGTAATTGGAAAGTCTGTTCCTGGAATTGATGATGGGTTTGCATCCCCTTTTGTTCTGATTGTCTTGGGTTCATCATCAAGTATTGAAGCAACTCTGTGCACTATTACTCTATTATGATCTGAAGGTCGATTGAAAACAATAATATCCCCTATCTCTATGTCTTCAAAAGGTTCATGACCTTGAACTATTAATACGTCATAAACTTGTAAAACTGGAATCATACTTCCACTTGCAACAACATAAAATGGATTTTGTGTTCCAAATGTCACTTGCAAACCTATCCAAATAACTAAAACCCCCAAACCGACAATAATGACGTCTTTGATAACTCCTTTAGGGATTGATTTTTTTGCCAATTACATTTTCGCCTATACTGTCATTGATTTAATTTGTTGTCTAGATCTTTGTTCCACAGTCTTCACAGAATTTAGAGCCTTCTTTATTACCAAAACCACAATTAGGGCACTTTCCTGATTGATGTGTTTCTGGATTTCCTAAGAGTATGATTTGGCCAATCTTCTTAATGCTTTTCCATGGTATGCTTCCTTCTGTACCGTCTTCTTTTGTAATTACCAACACCATAGACTGTGTAGAATCAATTCCAACCTGTTTAGCGGTTCCTACTTTGTTTGCATTCTCATCAAATATTGCCCTCCCTTCGATTGATGTAACTGATGTTGCTGAACCTGGTTGAGTCACAGACTTTGGAGTTTGTGCAACTTGTTGTGGAGCAGTGCTTGCTTGTTGCGGCGTATTTTGTGGTTCCAATGGTTTTGCACTTCCGACCTCTCCAGCTTCATCTTGCTTTTTAAATTCCCTATATTCTGCAATTGAAGATTTACATGAATTACAAATGTATTGTCCTTTTTCTGCAAGAATTAAATTTTCTGCAACTTCCTCATTTGGATTTTCAAAGACTATTTTTGGAGCGCCTTCAAATTCTTTCTCGCATGTATTGCAAAAATGTTTAGTGATTTTTTGAGAATCTAATCTTCCTATAGGTGCTAAAAATAGATCAGGACCTCCTAAATTTCCTTTCATCTGTTGTTCATCAGTAACAGTGGCCATGACATAGCCTCCTGAACCTCTTAATTTTTTAAGTCTAAGTTCTGAGCTCATAATTGAGTTTTATCAAAACGTCATTTAAGTATATATCAAATCTATTCTCCAACAAAAAATATGGTGTTAATTCTGGTGAACATTTTTAGGTATGGTCAACAAAATAACGTTATAATGGGTATTACACAAATTTCAGATGCAAAGTCATGGGAAGTAGATGTGATAAACTCTGACATTCCTGTATTTGTAGACTTTTGGGCCGAATGGTGTGGTCCGTGTCGAATGGTAGGTCCAGTTGTTGAAGAATTAGCAAATGACTATGATGGCAAAGTTAAATTTGTCAAGGTTAATGTTGATGAGGCCAACGAACTGGCCTCGAAATACAACGTCTTTAGTATTCCGACCTTAATCCTTCTTAACAAAGGAGAAATAATTAGTCAGCAAGTAGGCGCCGCCTCTAAAGAATCATACAAAAACATGATTGATAGAGCACTAGCATAAACTCCAAACGTTTTCCTTATTTTTTGATCCTAAAGTAATTAATATTCCAAAAATTGAAGCAGGTTATGTCATTTGGTGAAGTTGATACGCTCAACATGTTATTTGACAAGCTATCTAGCTTGTTTGATGAATCTCAAGGATACTATGAATCATTTTTGGATACTAATAACATGTACAAAAAAGGCTTACTTAGCGACAAGGAATTCTTCCAAAAATTAGGGGATTACACTGTAGCATATTCTGCATTAGAATTTTTAGCAATCAAAGTGATATTTGAAATGAAAAAATCGTTAGGTACAGGTTCTGGAACTACGCAATCTCCAGGCTTAATGCCTGGAATGGGAAACCCTGGAATGATGGCAGGTGGTATGGGAATGCCACCGAGAGCAGGTACTGCACAAAATCCAGTAGGCGGAGGACCTCCAGGAATTGTTTCTGCTAAAGAAGCGTTTGGAGAAGTTGGGACTTTACCGTCACCTGATCCATCTTTAATGCCTAGACGAACTGTCCAACAGAGTGGAGACGGATGTTCTTCATGTGGTGCTGCACTGAGACCTAACGCTAAGTTCTGTACAAAATGTGGCACTAAAGCATAATCTGATAATTAAAAACAATTTTCTTAATCTTGTGTTGTACCACATTCAGGACAGAATTTTGCTGTTGCTGAAAGACTAGTGCCGCATTCAGAACAAAAATTACCCTCGTTTCTTTGCTCATTGTATGCATTGCCGACCACTGCCGAACTTCTAACTGCACCAGACGGTTCATATTTATCGTCATCAATTAACACGGGTTGAAAATCTTGTTCTGTTAGATATGTCATCATTCTTGGAATTCCTTGTCCTTCATTTTTTGGATCTGGAACTGAATCTCCTAACCAAAATGCAAATCTCATAAGAGTTAGTTCTGGAGTAGAGAATGCTAAAGTATGCTTTGACATGTAATCCTGTGCAGCTTTTTTACCGTCAAAAACTTCCATGTTTAATGTGTTTTTTATTTATGTATAATAGTTTCTGGACTAAGATAAGAACTAAACCACTATGTAGACATATGTTATTCAAAATATGATAAAATAGGCAATTTCAATTTTGTTGCGTCTCAGAAACTAAATTATCAAAAAATCATAGGAATTATCTTGTTGGGTCTTTGTTATTAGGGTAGGTGCCCTTGTTATTAACGCAACACTCCCAGTATTTTGCCCGTTAACACAAGATTTGATAATGAATGATCTTTCTGGCTTAGTATTTTTAGATATTTGGATGTTCTCACATGTGGACTACATTCTGGATTGCAATAAAGAACATTATTGTAGTGGACCGGGAGGGAATTGAACCCTCGACATCCTCGTTGCGAACGAGGCATTATACCACTAAACCACCGGCCCTCAGATTACCTCTCTGAGTTGCGCTTTTATTCATTTTCTCAACGCATAATAAACTACAAAGCACAAAATTCTTCATATGACGTATGACACTATAATTACTGATTCACATGTTGCACTTCCACAAGGAATGGTTGATAAAAACATCCTAATTGATGAGGGAAAAATTGTTGGATTGACAAACGATACCCCTTTATGTGATCATAAAATCAATGGCAGTGGACTGGTTTGCATCCCTGGCCCAATAGACACTCATGTTCATTATGGTGTTTATTCACCAATTAACGAGGCCGCAAAAACCGAGTCTCACGCTGCAGCTATTGGTGGAATAACAACCATGATGAGAATGCTTAGACTAAAAGATTCTTTTTCTAGCTCATTACAAGCCCAGCTTGATGCTGCATCAGACAACCATTATGTTGATTATGCAATACACGCTTCTATTTTTAATTCACAACAGATTAATGAGATGAGATATTGTGTTGAAAAAGGAATAACATCATTTAAAATTTACATGAATCTTGGTGGGGAAGTTGGCCACGTTTACATGGATATGCCACCAAACTCTTCAAATCTTATTGCAGCTCAAGTGGATATAACTAATGAAATAGTTGAACAAACAGTAAAAACTGCAGCCTCACTAGGTTGCCCTGTTTTGGTTCATGCCGAAGATTATGAATCATGTGGGTGTGGAATTAAAACTGCAAAGGAAAAAAATAAAGATGGATTGTCAGCCTGGTCTGACAGTCGTTCCCCTGAATTTGAGGCAAAGGCAATCAAAACTGTTTCAAAGTTTGGAAGGGATTATGATTGTGTAATTTACTTTGTTCATATTGGATCAGAACGTGCATTGCTGCAAATTGAGGAAGAGAAAAAACTTGGAACAAAAATATTTGTAGAGACATGCCCTCATTACCTAACACTATCTTATGAAAAGCAAGAAGGATATCTTGCTAAAGTTATGCCACCAATAAGAACCGAAAATGATCGTAAGGCAGTCTGGAATGCATTATCTCAAAATCGAATTGATACAATTGGCACAGATCACGTAGCAAACCAACTCAAACTCAAGCTAGATGGGAACAATGTCTGGAGTGCATTAGCCGGGTTTCCCGGGATTGGAACGGTGCTTCCGATATTGCTTAATGATGGTATTAACCAAAATAAGATTTCACTTGAGCAGTTTATCAGATTTACTAGCAAAAACGCAGCCCAAATTTTTGGAATGTATCCACAAAAAGGAGCCCTGGAAAAAGGTTCCGACGCAGACATTACAATGCTCGATTTAAAAAAAGAAAAAAAAGTAACTTCTGATCTGTTTGGAGGATTTTCTGATTATATCGTATATGAAGGAAGAAATCTAAAAGGGTGGCCTGTAAAAACAATTGTCAGAGGGGAACTAGTAGCAGAAGACTTTGAAGTTATTGGAAAACTTGGTCATGGCAAACTAGTTGAGAGAACAATTGATGTTTTTCCAAGATAAACTATGTTCTTTTTCACATTAGATTTGATTCTTTGCGATTGCTTTTTATGATTATGTGACTGTTTATACACGTTGAACGTTAAACTCTCGTTTCTATTTGTAATGATTTTTAGCATTTTCAGTCCTGTGTTTTTTGAAAATTCTTTTGGTCAACAACAAATATCTCCACATCGGCAATGGAAACAATCTGCAGATCCAGACACATTAGTCTGCAAACAGGATCATTTGTTATTACAAAAGTCTAATGGAAATCCCGCGTGTGTTTTACCATCCACATATCTGAAATTAATTCAAAGAGGATATGGTAACTATGACGCATCTATTATGAGTAAACGTCCTGCAATGATGTACACTTTGATGCAAAACATGGTATCAAATCAAAACATTATGTATCATTGGCATGAGATGATGCAGAAAAATCCACGTATCATGATGGACACTGTGGACGATTGGGTATCTCAAATGAAGGATAACCCTGTACTGCTCAAAAATATGTTGGGTCCGATGACCAGTGATCCTCAATTACGTGAAATGATGATTGACACGATGAAAAATAATCATCATATGGAAAATTCGCTTAAAATGAATTCCCAGTGGATGGATTCTGTACATCACCCAATGATCAACTCTGAGATGGATCAAAGAATGCACCATTCAACATGTTCTTGGTGTCCAGATTATCAAATGTCTATATCTGAAGAAAGTTTTACGGGATTTGATTATGACGGAATCATCAATATGATGCATAACATGTGGACGAATTCTGGAATTAGCAAAGACATGAATAAAATCATGCTACAAAATCCTTCTCACATGGCCAATATGTCTGAACAAATGATGGAGCCGATGCTTAACGCAATAATGGATGATGAAGACTTACGTCAACGAATGATAGATTTATTGCTAGAGCATCAAGATTTTATGAATACAGTTAGACATGAAAATATAGAAACAGAAAACTAATCCAGAGTTACAAAGAACGATTTACCGAGCATTTTAATTATTAAAAACGTAAATTATAAAAATTGACAAAACCCAAAATTGGAAATTTTCCCACCTCATTAAACAATTTAATTAAACTTTTAAAGAATTCAGGATTTCTTAATGATGACAATGTGGAATCTGCTTTTAGAGACGTTCCAAGACATGAATTTATTCCAGAATCAGAACTGGATTATGCGTACTCCAATGAACCTCTTCCAATTATGAATAAACAAACCATTTCTCAACCATCAGTTGTATCTCGAATGACAGAGTGGCTAGATGTTAAAAAAGGACAAAAAATTCTTGAGATTGGAACTGGTTCTGGTTGGCAAAGTGCAATTCTTTCTTATTTAGTTGGAGATGGAACTGTTTATTCTGTAGAACGACATCCAGAACTCGCAAAATTTGCACAAGAGAATTTGAAAAAATTCAACACAGATAATGTTCATGTTGTTTTAGGTGATGGCAGTCAAGGATATTCTGAAGAATCACCATATGATAGAATAATTATTACTGCTGCATGCACAGAAATCCCCCTGTCTTTATTTGATCAACTAAGTGAAAATGGAATCATTATTGGACCTGTAGGTGGCAATACTCAGTCATTAGTGTTGCTAAAAAAGACATCTAGAGGAATAGTTGAGATCAAAAGGGAATCTCACTACGTCTTTGTCCCTCTTGTAAGAGAATTTGGGAAAAAGTAATTATTTTGTAATTTTTGATTAAACAAATTTTATTGCGCCATAACCTACAACTGATTCGATATCGCCTGATACATCGCCACTTGTTGCATAACTGAGTAATTCCCCTTTTGCAGCTCCCAGATTTTTGCATGCAATCATTGCTGATGCCATTGCGCCATAACCACACGCGGTGACTCTTCTCTCTATCAATACTTGGTAAAATTTGCCTACATCCATTTCTAAGATTGGCTCTATCAATGCCTTGTCTTGTTGATGTGCAAAGAAGTTTTCCTCATAATGAGTAAAATCAGATGATGCAACAATAATTGCATTTTTATTTTTTGCAATTTCAGATACCGCATTTCCGACATCTATCGCAATTTCCATGTCTTGCTCTCGCAAAATTATTGGAAGAATTTGAAAATCATTTGAAATTATTTCTTGCAGCATTGGGATTTGTACTTCTAAACTATGATCTCTTGAATGAGAATACTCGTCAATTTCTATAAATTTTGATATTTTAGCTACTTGTCTTGCTGACTCTGAATCTACCTGAACCAATCCCAAAGGAGTTTTCCATTGTACATCAATCATTGTAGCTACCTCTCTTCCTATGCCAAAATGATTTGGTCCAATGATAATTGCAAGTTCTGGATTTTGAGATGCAATGGCTCTGTAAGAGTGACATGCAGTAGGGCCCGAATATATGTAT
>JAOUNZ010000008.1 GCA_029880665.1 Candidatus Nitrosopumilus sp. | reverse complement strand
CAAATCTAGTTTTTCTAAATGTCAGGATACATAGGATATAAAGGGAATTCATTAGAGTTTTTAAAGTCAAAGCATATTTCAGTAGGGGATTCAGTTAAGATATTAGCAGATCTTACATACTCGGGCATCATTATGCCAAGATATGAACACAGTGATGATAAACATATTGTTTTGAAATTAAAGAGTGGCTACAACATAGGATTGGATATTGAAAAGATTGAAACCATTGAAAAAATAAAATTCACACAAAAAATAACTGAAAAAATTATAGAAGCAAAACAGATAGAGGGATTGCCAAAAATTTTGTTACTTTCCACTGGAGGAACAATTGCAAGCAAGATTGATTATAGAACAGGTGCAGTTACGCCTGTGTTGACCGCAGAGGAATTAAATTTATCAGTTCCTGAGCTTGCAAAAATTGCAAATATTGATACAAAAGTGTTGTTTTCAGAATATTCTGAAAACATAATGCCAGAGCACTGGTTAAAAATTGCAGAGAAGATCAGCGAGTATTCTAAATCAGACTATTCAGGAATAATCATTGCTCATGGAACAGATACAATGCATTATACGTCATCATTCCTATCTTTTGCACTTGCAGGCTTTCCGTTACCTATTGCATTGGTTGGATCACAAAGATCATCAGATCGTGCTTCATCAGATGCTGCATTAAATTTAATTGGAGCAGTAAGATTTCTCGTTGAATGTAAGACAAATGGAATCTATGTTGTAATGCATCAAGATGAAAATGATGAGGTTATTGCATGTCACATTGGAACAAGAGTAAGAAAAAACCATACAAGTAAAAGAGGAGCTTTTCAAACGATTGGCAATAGTCCAGCATTTATTGTTTATAATAATGAAATTCATAGAAATATGAAAGAGGAATTTTTTACAATTAAAGAGTATGAGCAAAAAATAAAATTAAATCAAAAAGTTGCCCTAGTAAAATATCATCCAGGATATGATCCCAATATGTTAAAGACAATAATAGATGCAGGATACAAAGCGATAATTTTTGAAGGTACAGGGTTGGGACATGTTGGAAAAAATATGTATTCAGTGATAAAAATTGCAAATGAAAGAGGTATTTTTATGGGAATGACATCACAATGTATAGACGGAAGGGTTAGAATGACAGTTTATGAAAGCGGTAGAGATTTACTGAATTTAGGAATAATTCCTTTAGAAGATATGATTCCAGAAGTAGCGTTGGTTAAGGCAATGTGGGCAACTGGAAATTGTAAAAATCATGACGAGATAAAAGAAATTATGCTTAATAAAATAGCATCTGAGTTTTCAACATAAACAGGATAACTATGGAAAAAATTTCGATTAAAAATTTAGGGGTAAAAGTAGGATTAGAGATTCATCAACAGCTTGCGACAAATAAAAAATTATTTTGTAATTGTAAACCTGTAGAATCAGATGAATACACAATAAAATTCCAGAGAAAATTACGTGTATCTAAAAGTGAATTAGGCGAATTTGATCCTGCTGCATTGTTTGAGAGTACAAAATCAAAAACTATAATCTATTATGCAAATCCACAGAGTAGTTGCCTGGTAGAGCAAGATGAAGAACCGCCACACGAATTAGATAATGATGCAAGAAAAATCGCATTAATTATTTCATCTATATTAAATGCAAATATTTTCGATGAAATCTATCCCATGAGAAAAACAGTGATTGATGGTTCCAATACAACCGGATTTCAACGAACAATGTTAATTTCACAGGGAGGATTCTATAAAGCTGAGGAAATAAAGATTGGAATTCAATCAATTTGTCTTGAAGAAGATGCTGCAAAAATCTTAGGTGATGAAGGGTCTGTAAGAAAGTATGGATTAGAACGTCTAGGCATTCCACTAGTTGAAATTGCAACAGAACCATTTGAAGTCGAATTAGGCCAAATCAAAAAAATAGCTTTAGCGTTAGGAAGAATTTTGAGAGCTACAAAAAAAGTGAGAAGAGGTTTAGGTTCCATTCGACAAGACGTTAATGTTTCAATCAAAGAAGGCGGAGTGGTGATCGAAGTAAAAGGAGTACAACAATTAGAGCAATTAGAAAAAGTAGTAGAATATGAAGCAAAAAGACAACATGGGTTACTATTAATCTCAAAAAAATTAAGGGAGAAAAATTGGAAATATGATGAGGAATCGGATAAAAATGATATTACTGAATTATTTTCAAAATGCAAATCAAAGATTATCCAAAACGCGATAAAACAAAATCAAAAAATTTTTGTTGTATCTTTTAGAAATTTGGTAGGAATATTTGGATATTCACCATATGATTGCATACGTTTGGGAAAGGAAATAGCAGAATTAGTACGATTCTTTGGAATTGGTGGAATCTTTCATTCAGATGAATTGCCAAATTATGGTATAGAAAATTTAGACATAATCAATTTAAAAGAAAACTTGAAAATTAGTGATAATGACGCATTTTTGATTTTAGCTGCACCGGTAGAGAAAATACATAGTGTGGTAAACCAAATTATTCTACGAATTGAGTATATCAAAAATGAAGGCATACCAATTGATACCCGATTAGCCACTCAAACAGGCGAAACAAAATTCCTAAGACCTAGACCTGGTGCGGCAAGAATGTATCCTGAAACAGATATTCCACCAATTATAATTACAAAAAAAGAAGTAGAAGAAATACAGAAAAATATACCAAAATCTTGGGATGAATCAATAAAGGAGTTACAAACAAAGTACAAAATCAATCCGCAATTAGCAGAACAAATTTTTGATTCAAAATACATTGAACTATTTGAAAACATAGTGGAAAAAACTAGAATCAATCCCACATTTGTTGCGGCAGTTCTATGCTCCTCAATTACTAATTTGGAAAGAAATGGGTTAGATTCTAGTTTATTAAAAGATGAGAATATTATCAGATCATTTGAATTACTGGAGGATAAAAAAATAGTCAAAGAATCAATTGAGATGATATTTGAAAATATCATGTCTGGAAAATCAAAAACAACTGAAGATGCATTGAAAAATGTTTCAATTGAGGCGGTAGATGAAAAAGAATTGGAAAAAATTATTGAGAACATAGTAGAAAAGAATCACGAAATCATCAGAAACCAAAAAGAAAGAGCAATAGGGCCATTAATGGGAATCATCATGAAAGAATTAAGAGGCAAGGCTGCTGGTGAGACGATAAACAATGTTCTTTTAAAAAATATCAGAAAAAAGTTGAAAAGTATCTAATTGTAGTGCGGGAAGTGGGATTTGAACCCACGAACTCCTAAAAGATAAGGATCTGAACCTTACGCCGTTGACCAGGCTGGGCGACTCCCGCATTGTTAATTTTTAAAATCTAGAATAAGTTTCTTTATTATACTCATATAATTCCACCAAATAGATCAATAAGAAAATGGAGTTTAAAGAAGTGTATTGCAAAAATTGTAAAAAGATTGTAGGACGTTACAACGTTAAATTCTATAATGATGAAAAAATTAATGAGTTATTAAAAACAACACATTCTACTCATGTCAAAAAGGGACATCAGATAAGCATTAGAAAGTTTGTTAAAAATTAATCAGCATATTTTATCTTGTACTTCTGAAAGATTTGTAATTCTATGAATTCTATCATTAGACATGTATTCATTCCAAGGTTGTGAGTATAGAATTACTGTTTTGTTACGCTTAAGAAATTTTGCTGCATTAAGAGGAGAATCATCAATGAACACATCATAATCCAAATCAGCTTTCATAGGCCCATCAATTACAGAAATATAGTTATCATACGATATATTGTGATGAGTTAACCAATTTTTTACAAATGAATCAGTAGATTTTTCTCGTGCAGTAACTATATCCACTTGACCAAGATTTGAAAGATTTCTTGTGGTAGTTGATAAATTTTCTTCAGTAGGAGGTATCAAATCCCAATGTTTCCAACAAGAATTTAATTCCGCATAAAAATCAAAACGATTTATTTGAAATTTCTGCCAAAATTCCCAGTCAGTTATCTCATGTTTGGAGATTTTTGGTCTAATTGTATTACTGTAAATAAGCCAAGATTTAATGACATCTGCAAGTACTCCATCAACATCTAACGCAATTTTCATTTTTTATCAATTATCACTGATTTTTTTAAATTCATCTAGAAGGCTTTTTTGATGTTTGTTGAGTTTTTTAGGGATTGTTACCACAATTCTAACATATTGATCCCCTCGGCCTCTATAATTGATATGTGGAACTCCCTTTCCTTTTAGTTTTATTATGGTATTTGGCTGACTACCAGAATCAACTTTAATTTTTTCCATACCTTCCAATGTTGGAACAGTGATATCGCAACCTAACGCTGCATCAACCATTGAAACATCATGATCGTAAAAAATATCTTTTCCATCTCTGTTGAATTTGGAATGGGGTTGAACCCGAACTCTAACAATTAGATCACCATTAGAACCATCAGGAATTTCATTTCCTTCTCCAGCGACAGTATAATCACCTGAATCAATCCCAGGTGGAATTTCGAACGAGATTTTTTTAGTGCCTTTTTTCCTTCCTTGTCCTTTACATTCACTGCACGGTGTTTCAATACTAAATCCTTGGCCTCTACAAGTAGGACATGGTGCAGCTGTAACAAAAGATGCAAACCCCATATTACGACTTTGCCTTACCTGCCCTTGACCATTACACGTAGCACATGTTTTTTTGTTTGTGCCAGGTTTACAACCAGATCCATTACAAATATCACATTGAATCTGTTTTTGCAGATCAATCTCTATTTTTTTTCCATGTAGAACATCCTCTAATGTTACTGAAGTCTCATATAGAATATCAGAACCACGCTGTCGATTAAAACCAAATCCTCCTCCACGACCAAAGATGGATTCAAAAATAGAATCAAATCCGGCTCCTTGCGCTCCTTGAAAAATATCATCACTTGTAAATCGATCATCTACGCCAGCATGGCCATGTTGATCATAGATTTGTCTTTTTTGAGGATCAGAAAGAACTGCGTATGCTTCAGAAATTTCTTTGAAATGTTCTCCAGCATCAGAAGATTTGTTACGGTCAGGGTGAAATTTTAATGCTAATTTCCTATATTGTTGTTTAATTTCGTCAATTGAAGATGATTTAGAGACTCCCAAAACTTCATAATAATCACGTTTTGTCGCCATGAATCATTCCTTTAACATAATTACCGTATAAATGATTAATCTGAAAAACTAGCTGGTTTTTGTTTCATCAGTAGAGGATGATTCACTTGTTTGTCCTTGTCCTTCAGCGCTTTGTTGTTCTTTAGCATCAGGATTGGGTGAAGTGTTTTTGTAAAGTTCTGTGGTAACTTCACTGACCATAGTTTGTAACGCTTCAAGTTTAGGCTTTAATTCAGATGGTTCTTTATCAAGAACTTCTTTGACTTCTTTAACGGCATCAGTGATTTTGATTCCCTGTTCTTGAGAAATTTTATCTTTAAGATCATGGTTGACTAATTTTTCTGTGGTGTAAATATAGCTCTCAGCTTCATTCTTTAGATCAATTTTTTCTTTCTTCTTTTTATCTTCATCAGAGAATTTTTCTGCATCTTCTTTTAATTTTTCAATTTCTTCTTTAGATAATTTTGAGGAGGATTCAATTGTGATTTTTGCTTCTTTTTGAGTTCCAAGATCTTTAGCGGTGACATTGATAATACCGTTTGCATCAATATCGAATTTTACTTCAATTTGTGGAATTCCTCGTGGTGCAGGTGGTAAATCAGTAAGATTAAAACTTCCTAATGATACATTATCGGTGGCCATTGGTCGCTCACCTTGAACAATGTGAATAGTTACAGCGGTTTGATTATCAGCCGCGGTTGTGAAAACTTTACTCTTAGAAGTTGGTATTGTTGTGTTTCTTTCAATTAATGGTTCTCTTACCCCACCTAAGGTTTCAATTCCCAATGTAAGCGGTGTAACATCAAGTAAAACAATATCACTACTTACATCTCCTGCAATAATTCCTGCCTGGATTGCAGCACCCATTGCCACTGCTTCCATAGGATCTACTCCAGATTCAGTTGCTTGACCAATAACTTCACTTACAAATTTTTTAACTAATGGAATTCTTGTTGGTCCGCCAACCATAACTATTTTTTTGATATCCGACCTGGTTAACTTTGCATCTTCTAATGCTTTCAGTATAGAAGGTTTACAGCGCTCAACAATTGGTCTTATCAAATCATCTAATTTAGATCTAGTGATTCTTAATTCAAGATTTTTTGCACCTGAAGATGGATCATGTGCAATAAAAGGTAAATTGATATCAGTTTCCATAACAGTGGATAACTCAATTTTAGCTTTTTCAGAAGCTTCTCTGATTCTAGTCATTGCAGTTGAATCTTGAGTTAGATCAACGCCTTCTTTTTTCTTGAATTCATCTATAACATAATCAATTATTACTTTATCCATATCTGTACCACCTAACTGAGTATCACCAGACGTACTAAGAACTTCAAAGACGCCTCCTCCCATTTCCATTATTGTAACATCTAGTGTTCCTCCACCAAAATCAAATACAAGAATTTTCATATCTTCTTTAATTTTGTCTAGACCAAATGCCAAAGATGCAGCTGTTGGTTCATTGATTATTCTAACAACATCAAGTCCAGCAATTGTTCCAGCGTCTTTAGTTGCTTGACGTTGATTATCATCAAAATATGCAGGAACGGTAATGACTGCTTTTTCTACAGGTTCCCCAATAAATGCTTCAGCATCTTTTTTGATTTTTTGAAGAATAAATGATGAGATTTGTTGAGGTTTGTATTCTTTACCTAAAATTTTAAAGGTATAATCAGAACCCATTTTTCTTTTTGCAGCAACTATGGTTCTGTCAGGATTTGTTACAGACTGTCTTCGTGCTGGTTCACCAACTAAAAGTTCACCATCTTTAGTAAATGCTACAACTGACGGAAACGCTTTTCCTCCTACAGTAGCTCCTTCAGCTGCTGGAATAATTGTCGGCTTCCCACCCATTACAACTGCAGCAGCAGAGTTACTTGTTCCTAAATCAATTCCGATAATTTTAGCCATATTTTATCATCCTTTTTTTGAAATTTCTACCAACGTTGGTCTTATAACTCTCTCATGAGAAATATATCCTTTCCTGATCTCTTTTGTAACTGTATTATCATCTAGACTAGGATCTGTAATTATGGATATAGCTTCATGGAAATTCGGATTAAAGATCTCGCCTAATGCATCAATTGGAATTACATTGTATTTTTTTAATAATGAATCCATGTTTTTAAGAATTGAATCCAGACCGTCTGAATTGATTTTGCTTTCAGAAAAAACTTCTTTAGCTCTTATAAAATCATCATAAATTTTTAAAAAATCTAATATGAATTCATCAATTTTGGTATTAACGCCATGTTGTATGTCAGATTGTGTTTTTCTACTAAGATTTTGAAAATCTGCAAGTATGTGTTTTAGTTTTTTTTCATAATCAGATGATTTTTGTTTTTCTAGATCCAATAATTTCAACAAGTCTTCACTTGTTTCTGGAGGAACGTATTCTTTAGATAGAAAATTTGTTTCATTTGCAGATATCACGTCAACTGGAATTTCATTAGAATTAGTTTCTTTTGACAATCCAACCGATGTACTAGTTTAGCTAATTTATACTATTATTGATTGTTTCACATAATGGATTAGCTTTTATAATTATCAGATCAGAATCTTGTTTGGTTTTTTCAATATTGTCAAAATCAGATTTTGAACATGTAACAATAATTGTAGTTTTATCACTGTGAAATAGATCAAAATTTGGATCTTCATATGCTTCGACATCACCTATGTAATCACGCAATCTAGATGTCAAATTTTGTAGCATTTCAATTTTATCTCCACGCATAGCATGTTGATCAAGACTCCACGATAATGCAATTTTTGTTCTGCTTGCTTTCAGGTCATTTTTCTTTAATGTTGTACGAATTTTATCGATTAATCGTTTAATGTATCCATCAATTCCTTTTACACTTCCATTAATCAAATACATCAGACTATTAGTTCCCTCAAATGATGAACCTAAAGATTTTAAATCAAAAAGACCACTAACCATATTATCAAGATAAATTTCTTGAAAATCATCCAAGGCAAAATCATTTTTTGTAATTTCATCTTGAGCGTATTTACAAACCTCTAAAACACTACATAATCTTGAAAATCTAGATAGTATGTTAATTGCATGGAGATGTTCCGATGATGAAATTGTAACAAATTTTTTCTCTTTTTTTCCAACAGTAAGCAACTCAGATAATACAAGATCCTCTTTTCCATTAAATGTCCCGATAATCTTTGGTTGCTCATTAAGATCCTCTAGTGGATAATAATAATAAGAAATTTGTTTTCCAGCTTCAAGACCTGTAACATGTTCTAATAATGAAATATTTTCATTGTTACCTCCAAACCCTGTTGGAAGAGTGAAAACAACTGAGCTGTTTTTCTTTAATGATGTCACTGCATCCTTAAATTTAGAATGAATTTCAGTTTTAATGTCTTGTCCTGTCTTTCTAATTCTTGGAGTGAAGAAAAGATATTGCGCTTTAGAAATTGCCACATCAATTGGTTCCATAGATAATAGTGGTTCATCCTCTTTAAGAGATGAAACATTAGGATATGTTTTTGCAATTTCTGCTTTGAGTGAGATTGCAGATGGGGTTGATTCATCTATAATGTAAACATCTTCACCTTTAATCGCCATTTGGGATGCAATAGCATATCCTTCGGTACTAAGGCCATAAACAACGACTTTTACTCCACCCATTATCTAGGATCCAGTTATAGACTAAGAAAAACTTATTGAACTAACTTCAATCATGAAAAATGCTTGAAAATATGGATTGATATTCTTACACCAAAGCAATTATTGTTTTCTGAACCAATAATTGAAAAATTAGGACAAAAACATGATCTTTTATGCACTTCAAGAGAATATGAAGAAGTTTCTAGACTAGCAAAAATACGTGGTTTTAACCTTATTTTTGTAGGAAGATATGGTGGTAGTGACAAAAAAACAAAGCTCAAAACTAGTATAGATCGAATGAAAAAACTTTCAAAAATAATCAGAATATTCACACCAGATATGGCAATTAGTTTTTGCTCACCTGAAGCGGCTAGAATTTCATTTGGGTTAGATATAAAGCATATTGCATTTTGTGATTCACCGCACGCTAGTGCAGTTATGAGATTAACGTTGCCATTGATTCAAAAATTGTTAATTCCAGACATAATTCCTAAAAATAAATTTTCCAGATATGGAATTGACAAAAAGAATATCATTTCATATAAAGCAATTGATGCATCGGTTACCATAAAAAGAAAAATTAATCAAAAAGCAATGTTGCCATTTAATAACAATAAACAAAAAAATATTTTGATCAGAGTGGAAGAAGAAGAAGCATCATACACATCAAAATCTAGTAGAACTATTTCAATTATTAAAAAAATTGTAGAAGATCATAGTGATCAAAATATTGTTATTTTAGGAAGATATGCAAAACAAATTCAAAATCTTCAAAAATTAATTGGTGTAAAAGCTAAAATTGTTAAAATGTCATATGATGGAAAACATTTGTTAAATAGCACAGATATTTTCATAGGATCTGGTGGAACAATGACGGCTGAATCTGCTCTAATGGGAATTCCAACCATATCCTACAACGCAGTTCCTAACATAATTGAAGATTTTCTTGTAAAGAAATATTTGATAAAACGGGAAACAAATCCAGAGAGAATTTCCAATTATATTAAAAAGGAAATTCGATCAAAAAAAAAACCAAGACAGAGGAGAGCAAAAAGAATTGTAGGAAATATGGAAGATCCCATACAGAAACTAATCAAAGTTATGAAAGAATAATTTCAGTTAAATTCTAAGTTAATTAAATAAAAAGTTCATTAAGGGAATAAAAGTGCTCGATTTAGCAGCCCGGTAGTGTAGCGGTCAAGCATAGAGGCCTTTGAAGCCTTTGACCCCAGTTCGAGTCTGGGCCGGGCTACCTTTATAAAAACAAAAATGAGTTATAACACGAATATAATATAGATTGTTTTCATGAAATTAGGTACAGTGACAGATATCGTATTAGGAATGGGGGAAGTTGGAAAGACATTATTCAATTTACTTGTTGAAAGAAATCTTGATTGTGTAGGAATTGATTCTGATTATTCAAGATGTAAGAATTATTCAAAAAATTCTACAATCCAGAATCCAGAATATCTTCATGTTTGCATTCCAGGAGAATTAACGGATTTTATAGATATTACGTCAAACTGGATCAATAAAATTCAAGGTTTGAAAATAGTTTTGATTCATTCTACAGTAAAACCTGGAACAACAAAAAAAATTCAAGAAAAATTCAAAATTCCCATATTGTTTTCGCCTGTTCGTGGAGTACATAGTAGATTTTTGGATGATATTAAAAAGTATACAAAATTTGTTTCATCAGATAATAAACAAATAGAACCAGAAATAAAATCAGAATTAGAGAAAAGATTTCAAAAAATAGAATGGATGTCAACAACCAAAACTGCAGAATTTGCAAAGATATTAGTTGATACAACATATTATGGATGGTTGATCAATTATTCTCAAATTACAAAAATGATTTGTGAAAAAGAAGGCATAGACTTTGATGAAATGTGGAAATTTGCAGATGAAATTCATGAGAATTTAGGTAATAGACCAAAAATGTATCCAGGGATTATTGGTGGTCATTGCGTTATTCCAAATCTAGATTTAGTAGAAGATGAAAATTTAGACACTGTTAAAAAAATTAATGAATTATATGAAAAATTTAAAAATAATTATGGTAATTAAAAATCTAATTTTGTAAGAAGTTTTGAAGCAATTACAAATAACACCGATGCAATCCCAACAAGAACTAACATTTCAAAAATAACAAAGTCAGTAATATTACCAAAAATTCCTGCTCTAATTACATCTACAAGATAAGTAAGTGGGTTAAGATAGAATGCAGATCGAAGGGGTTCAGGAGCACCGTCTGCAGGATAAAACGCAGTACTAACAAAAGCAAAGAAAAGAAAAACAGTATTAATAATTACATTAAATCCCTCACTTGAGCGTAGTCGGGTAGAAATTATTGATGCCAATGAGCCAAATAATACAGAGCCAATTATTGCGCCAAAAATAAGTATTGGGATTGTTATAATTGCAAACTCCACAGATTCAAAAAACACAGGATATCCAACTAGAGCAATCAAAGCTGCACTGACTAATCCAACAATTCCTATGGTACAAATATTACTAAGAATATAATGACTCCGAGTAAATGGCCCAGACATTATTTGTTCAAACATTCCATGTCTTCTATCATTCCAAATAATGATACCAGAAACAAGCGTACTATTCATAATATTAAATCCAATCATACCTGATGCTAAAAATGCAGGATAATCAAGATCTTTTGCTCCAAATGGAACTTCATGAATTAATGGCGCGTATGCAAATCCTGCAACAAAAATATAGATTAGAGGAAAAATTACTTGCCAAATTAAGAATCCCGGATTAAGAGAAATCGTCAGATTTCGATTCACTAGTCTAATTATTGGATGCATTTTTGTTCATCATTTTTAGAAATATTTCTTCAAGGCTTGTTGGGACAGCAGATAAATCTTCAATCTCAATGTTATTTTTATTAAGTATTTTCAATATTTGCAATAATACCAATTCTGATTGCTCTGAGTGAATTATGATATTAGTTCCACTCTCAAAATTAATTTTACAATCTAAGATTCCAGTCAGAAGAGATAAGATTTCGGGTCGTTTTTCTAATAAATGGATTTTTATAGTTTTTTCTTTTCCAAATCTATTTTTTAGTGCATCGGGAGAATCAACAGTAATGATTTTTCCTTTATCAATAATAGCTATTTGATCACAAAGATATTCAGCTTCGCTTAGAATATGTGTGGTATAAAAAATAGTTAGTCCGGTTTTTACTTTAATTTTCAAGTAATCTAATAATTTTCTTCTAGCGTTTGGATCCAGACCAACGGTGGGTTCATCTAAAAACAACAATTCCATATCATGCATAAATTCACGTGCAACTTGTACTCTTCTTCTTTGACCAATCGAAAGATCTTCGTTTCTTTTTTTTCGAATTTCCACTAGATCAAAATCTTTTAAAAGCTGTTCCATTCTTCTTTTGCGTTCGGTTTTTGGAACATCCCACATCATTCCATACTTATCAAGAGATTTTTCAACAGAGAGGGTAGGTTCATAGCTTGGTTGTTGTAAAACAACTCCTATTTTATGACGAATTTGAAGAGGCGTTGCTATAGCATCTATACCAAGAATAGAAAGAGAGCCACTTGAGGGAGGAATGAGTGTAGTAAGAAGTTTTATTGTTGTCGATTTTCCAGCCCCATTAGGCCCCAAAAATCCAAAGACTTGTCCAGATTTTACTGATAATACAAGATCGTCCACAGCACAAATACAGCCATAAGATTTTGACAGATGGTTAACGCTAATGCAAGACATAATAAAATTGCGATCTTCCTATTAATTTAGCTAGTGAAGTAAATCATGATAATTTTCAAATAATTGGAATTAATTTGAATAAAACATGCAGTAATTTAGAAAAGTGTTGATTTAAAAAATTTGAGTTTAGAAAAAATGTAAGAAAGCGATCATTTCTAAAAAAATCAAACTGTTAAACTAATGAAATTTTTATTAATAGAACCGTTTATCAAAAAAATGAATTGTCTGAATTTGAAAATCTTATTGCTAGATTTCTCGAGCAAAAACCAGAATTAACTAGAAATGATATTGAAGAACAGATAAAGTTGAAAAAAGAAAAAATAGGTGCAGGGTATCTAACTGATCAAGGAGCACTATTTTTGATAGCATCTGATTATGGAGTTGTATTATCTGAACCACTTAAAGTCGAGATGGGTTTGAAAGATCTTTATGCAGGAGCAAAAGAAATAACATTGGAAACAAGAGTTCTGAATCTTTCACCTGCAAAACAATTTTCGAGAAAAGATGGATCTCCGTTTTATCTTAGAACAATGACTGTTTACGATAAGAATTCTACTGCAAGTGTGAAATTATGGGATGAAAAAGCAAATCTACCAGGAATTGAAAATCTAAAACCGGGAGATTTAATTAAAATCATCAAAGCTTATGTTAAATCAGATCTTGATGGTTCTCCAACAATTAACATTGGATCTGGATCAAACATTGAAACTGCAGATACAAAAAGTGAGATTCCAACTATCGACACAATTACAAAAGACATTAGTGAATTAAAAGAAGGACAAAAAGATCTTGTAATCTCAGGAATGATTGATGGTATGATTAGCGGAATGGAATTTACAAATTCTAGAGGTCAACCTGGAAAAGCACTGAGAATGAGGCTAAAAGGGAAGGACGGGAATGGAATTCGAGTAGTACTTTGGGGCAAAGATGAAACATCAATACCTAACATGATTTCACATTCAGCTAAAATAAGATTATTAGGAGTTAGGGTAAAATCAGGAAATCAAGGATTGGAAATTCATGGAAATGACGCTACAGTTATTGAAATTGAAGGCGGAAAAGAAGTAGAGCCAATCATTGCACGAATACTTTCAATAACATCATCAGATAATGATAAAAATATGATTTTAGCAGTAGACAGTAAGAAAAATTTGTACAATATTAGTGATTTTTCAAATTCAACTAGTATTTGTGTGGAAGGTGATGTGATAGAATGTATGCCAACTAAAGTTTATGGAAATTCAATTACACTAGATGAAAATTCTTTTGTAAGGAAATTAGATAATGATGAATCAATTCCATCACTGTCTAAGATCAGAACAAAGATTAATGATGTAAAACTTGATGGAAGTTATTGCATTGAAGCAATAATATTAAAAGTTCCAGAGAGACGCGAGGTTCAAACAAAAACTGGG
The DNA here is from genome assembly GCA_029880665.1 of Candidatus Nitrosopumilus sp. Taxonomy (GTDB): domain Archaea; phylum Thermoproteota; class Nitrososphaeria; order Nitrososphaerales; family Nitrosopumilaceae; genus Nitrosopumilus. The sequence continues at coordinate 1,411 of JAOUNZ010000008.1, read as the reverse complement.
GAATCAATTTTACTTTCAGAAATGTTTGTTGAAGATGACACCGGTCAAATTTGGGTAAAAGGTTGGAGGAATCAAGCAAGGCTAATTGACAAATGTGAATTAGGAGAAATTGTTTCGATTACAGGTCTCAATGCAAAAGCTGGACTTGAAGGTAGAATTGAATTGGTTCTAACGGCATTTTCTAAAATTACAAAGAAAAATTAAGAATCCCAGAATCCTTTAGTTACAATATACTGTCTTTCTGCTTCATATATTTGTCTGAACAGATGTTCTTCATCAATCATATTTCGTAATATTCTTGCTGCAGTATCAGCACCAACTCCATATCCAGACATTACAATAATAGCAATTTTTCCAAAATTTTCCACTAAAGAAGCGACTTTCCAGGCACGATCAAATTTATGTTTTTCGTCAGAAGATAATTTTTTTCCTTGATGCTTTTTTTGAATTATCTTAGGTAAACTATAATCAGAATAATATGTTGCAGTAATTTGTCGTGCTTTACAATAAGGACATATCAAATTATTTTTTACTTCGGATGTTTGAAACACGCGTTCCCATTTTCCACATCTAGTACAAATCAAACGATGTTTAGTTTTTTCAAGTCTAGATTTTACCAGGTTGATAATTCCTTTGTCAAGATTTGCTGGAGAGGAATAATATTTTGTAGTATGATCTAAAATAGGTTCTGCTAGTTTTGAAAATTGATCAACTTCTAACCATTTAAGATGTATTTCGCCATCACGTATTTTTTTTAGTATATCATCACAATTTTTTAGATCATATTTATCGTGAAATAATTCACGAAATACTTCACGTACAAGCGGAGTTTTAGAATATCGTTCACATAGAAATCTTGCTGATTTTTTTTCATAAATTGCCCCTCTTCCAACTATGCCAAATTTTTTTGCAACACACCATGTTCTCCAATTAACATTATGTGTTCCAGTTAAAGATGCGCTAACAATAGATTGTAAATTATAATCATCTTTTAAAACTTCAGTAAAAAGTTTTTCTGAAATACGTGATCTAGAAGATAAAACAATTCTATAACCATCTGAACGTGAATCAACTATTGATCCCAGCATTGAAGATAATACTGAAGATAGCAATGTTGATAATGTAGAATTAATTTTAGTGCCAAAACATGAATGAATTACAATCGAACCAGAAGATTTGTTTGATTCAATTAAAATATTATTTTCATCAGAAATGTCATTAAAAATTAATTTCTCGATAATTTTATTGGTTAATACAAGGGCACCATTTTTGACTTTACTACGAAACGATCCCACTTTTCTTGAAGTTTTGTAATCAATTGGAATACTTTCTCCTTCCCAATACGGAACAGTTATTCCTCCACCTCTAAATGGCTCAACATTTACTGTGAATGATTTTTCATCTACATTCA
>JAOUNZ010000182.1 GCA_029880665.1 Candidatus Nitrosopumilus sp. | reverse complement strand
TTATTTGCCTCTCTTCTTCTTTCTTGCTCCTCTTTTTGCGCAGCCTCTTTCTCTTTTTGTTTTGATTCTGTCTCTTGTTGCTTGACATGCTCAAATGCAGTTGGGCCTGAGACAAACTCTATGCGAACAACACCGTCTTGAATTCTTTTGGTCTTTGTAATCTTGATTAGCTCAATGTCTCCAGTATTTTTGACGTGTGTCCCACCACAAGCCTCAATGTCTCTGTCTTTAATTGATACGATTCTTACTGACTTTACCGGAACTACTCCTCCTTGGTAAATTCTAAATCCGTACTTTTGCTCTGCAGTTCCTCTGTCAAAGTATTCGATGGAGACAGGAAGATTCTGTCTTACCATGTTGTTTGCAGCATCTTCAATCTGTTTTACCTGCTCGTCAGTCAACGATGAATGGTGTGTGATGTCTAGCCTGGCATGATCATCGTCTTTGAATGCAGAGTGCTGCCAAATCCATGACCCTAACACGCTTCTTGATGATGCATTGATGATGTGAGTACTGGTATGATTTTTAGTAATGTTTGCACGTCTTGTTGCATTTACTACGCACTTTACAGTCTCTCCTTCTTTTGGAGTACCGCCTTCTAGTTGGTGAACGATTATGTGTGCATGTTTGTCGACATTGATTACATTGAATCCTGCAATGGTGCCGTGATCCGGCTCCTGTCCCCCGCCCCTTGCATAAAACGAAGTTCTATCTAACACGACTTGATCATCAAATACCTTGATGACCTTTGCATCAAACTCCATTGGGTCATCCTTGTAAAACAGAGTATCAGTTTCTGGCAGTTCGTCCAGCGGTAATTCTGTAATCGCCTTTTTCTTTTCAGACTGGTGCAAGTCAGATAGTTTGGAGTAAAATGAAGACGGAATCTCCGATATTGCATTGACTTCCTTGAGGTATTCGGGCGTGATCCCGTCTGACTCGTACAGTGTGATGAGCTCATTAACACTAGGCATGCCTTTCTCACGAATCTTTTCGGCCTTTTTCTTCATGTGCACTTTGGATTCTTCATACCGTTGTGATTCTATCTTGAGAATCTTTTTGACATCTTCTCTCTTCCCATCAAGCTCAGGATACGTGTCCCTGAGATAGTCAATGTGGGTATCAATTAGATCATCTATATCCAGTTTGAGATCTAGCTTGCTAATTGTTGCATTGATTCTTCGCAACATCATTCTTAGGTTGTATCCACCGCCAACATTGCTTGGCAATGCGCCATCAGCAATTGCAAATATCAAAGTTCTAAGATGATCTGCAATCAGATACGTCCCTTCAAGCGGTGTGATCATTTTGTTTAGTTGGCCGTCTGTTACTCCAGCCTTCTTTATTGCATGGCGTCTTACATCGTTGAGATCCTCGAAACTATCCAATGCCTTTGCGATTTCCGTAAAGTATCTTCGTAAAATTTCTGAATCTGAATCAATTCCAATTTTGTCAAATAATTTCTGATTGATCGGGCCAAAACAGCAATCATATGCTGTAGGCGTTCCCATCGTAATCCATGCAAATCTTTCAAGACCCGCACCCATGTCAATTACTCTTTGGTCAAGTGTTGTGTGTTTTCCCAACTCTCCCTGAAATTCAGTAAATACTGCATTTCCTAATTCTAAACCTCTGACAAAATACTCTAGTGATGGGCCAAAAGAACCGCCTCCTGCCCAAACGTCTTCTACAAAAATTACCTCTTCTTTTTTAATCCCAAACTGATCAGTAAGCAACATGTAATCCAAATCCACACACTCGTCTTTCCAATACCCTTCTCCCTCTGGAATACTGTGCTGCCCGATCATGCAGAAACTTGAAAAATGCCTGCCTGTGACTCCGACATTTTCCAAATCTTTGAAACGCAGGCAAGTCTGTGGAACTACTAGTGGGTTTGCAGGAAATTCAAAGACCACCTTTGAACCCATAACTCTCTGAAAGTCAACAACAGATGCGATTGTAAAATACAAGTCATCGCGCCATCTGCAGACAACAGGGTATCTGCTAACTGATGTGTGGTTGTTTTTTACAAAAAATTCCTCAACTTGTTTCCACGCCTGCGTGTAATCAAACCGCTTGGCTGTTGGCGGCTCGCCGATAAATGAATAAGTATCGTCTGCATCATCAGGGCACAAATCTCGTCCAGTACTCAGAGTCCAAAAGAATCTGCCACATTTTGAACAGGATTTTCTGATAAAGCCCTGCTCTTCAAATAATTCTACCTTGTAGTATCTGTCAGGATTTGATGAAAATTCCTTCAGAATCTCTTTTTTGTCCAATCATGAGGCCTCCTCTAATCCAATATTAAGAATTGTCGATTAATAATACGTTAAAGAATTTGAAATAATTGTTTTTTGTTTGCCTGATTTTGTTGTGTGCTTATTCTGTCAGAAATTTTTTTATCTCTTCAACTGCAGGCCTGTGTGTTTCATCTGGATTAATCAGAGACCATGATTTCTCCTTATCCGTTTTGTCTAGATCCTTGTATCCATACTCCCAAAAAAAAACATCCTGAATATCCTAAATTTTTAGAATTCTCTAGGAATTTTTTGATTGCTGTTTCTTGCAGAGAATCATCCAATTCTTTTGTCTCTTGACCACATTCTCCAATGATGCATGGTTTTGAGATTCCAAGAGAATCATATCTTGGCAAGTCTCCTGAATCATCATACCTGTGAAAATCAAAAAAATCAACCAATCACTGTATCTTGTTCTTTGCTTTTATCATTCTATAACTTTCTTGAAATCCACATGATACTGCAAGTCCAGTTTTTTGTTTCAATGTGGTTAACGCAAATTTGATGTATTTGACCAAATCGTTCCAGTTGATACTTGTTTCTTTTCTTCTGTCATCATACTTGTTTTGCTCCAACCTTCTG
>JAOUNZ010000181.1 GCA_029880665.1 Candidatus Nitrosopumilus sp. | reverse complement strand
CATCAGCCATTCTGATGTATTCCACTTTAGCATGCTTCTCTTGAGTGAGGAGCTGCCAAGGTACGATGTTACTGTGATGCTCATATTCGGTAGTAACAACAATGTCATTTTCATTGACATGAGATCTTCCCCAGGCATACGCAACAAGATTAATTGCTTCAGTAGTTCCCCTAACAAAGATAATTTCTTGACGATCTTTTACGTTAATGAAATTTGCAATTTTATCCCGAGTCGACTCATATGCTTCAGTTGATTCTTCAGCAAGTGCATAAACGGCACGATGAATATTTGCATTATGATTTTGATAATAGTCAGTAATTGCGTCAATTACTTGATTTGGTTTTTGAGTGGTGGATGCATTATCAAGATAAACAAGAGGCTTGTTGTCTCTTACAGTTCTTTTCAAGATTGGAAAATCTTTTCTCAAATTTTCAAATAATGATTCTGTGCTTTGCAATTTTTAAATCTCCACATAAATTTCGTTGCCATCTATTTTAGTATTGTATACAGTAAGTGGGATTTCAGCAGGAAGGTTTTGTGGCTTGCCATCATCCAGATTAAAAACAGAGAGATGCAATGGGCATCGCACACCTTCTTCACTTAGGAACCCGGTGGAAAGGTCAGCATCAGCATGAGTGCAAATCAGATCAGTGGCATGTATTTTCCCTTTGAGATTTGCCAAGAGAATTTTCTTTGTACCGTGGATAAACCCAAAAAGCTGGCCGTCTCTTACCTGATCCATCGTACAAGCTTTAATCCATTCAGACAAAACTATCACCTATACTTGTAGTGCTGCTCAATTTCAGAATCTTCGTTGTAACGTGTTTCCTCAATTTCAACAAACTTTGCCAGCTCTGCATCGGTGTTAATCGTGAGTTCCCTGTTGTCCCATTTTGATTCGATAAGATATGCAATCCAGGCCCTAACCTGAAATGACATTTTTCTTGAAAGAGGCTCCAGAAATCCCTCAACGATTGTTCTTTCAGCTTCTTCTTGGCTAAGACACCTAGTTTTAAGATAGAAAATCTGTTCTTCATCAATTTGTGCAACAGATGCAGAATGGGTTGCCTTTACATCATTGGTAAAAATCTCCAGTCCAGGAATGGCGTCAGATTTTGCATCTTTGTCTAGCAGAATAGAACGGCCAGACAAAAAGGAATTTGATTTTGAGGCATTTTCTTTAATTCGAATCATGCCTTTGAAGAGGGATTTTGATTTATTTCTAAGAATTGACTTTTCAACAACTCTTGCTTCAGTAGAGGGGCTCTCATGGTTTACATTGGTTTGAATGTCAAAAGATTGCTCATTGTTTCCAAAGATTACTTCAGAATCATTAGATGATGCGCCAGAACCGTTAAGAAAATACTCAATTTTGCATCTAGACAGCATCGAGCCAAAAAGTCCTGAATACCAATTGACTTTGGCATCTTGGGCCAAATCTGTTCTTCGTGTAGAGAAAGTCACAGCATGCTGATCCATCATTTGCAGTGTGGTGATATCCAACTGAGCGTTTGCTGCAAGATTGGTATTTAGCAATTCAAGATAAGCTTGCTGTGTCTCAATGTGTGGTGAGTATTGTTCTTGGACAATTGCGGCCTTGCTGTTTTCATCTGCAAATATCATATTTCTAGAGATTACAGAATGTCCATCATCAGACAGACAGGTCAAAAAATAGATTGGATTGTCAAGTACCAAATTGCGTGGGACGTGAATAAAGATTCCAGAATTAAATGCGGCGTTGTTTAATGCAGTGAATTTGTCATCCCTTGGATTTGATGCGTCTAGTGCTTTTTTCACAAGCTCAGGATTATTTTTAATTGCGTCAGATATAGAAGAGATTACGAGTCCAGTTGATTTTAAGTCGTCAGGCACGTGTATTCTGTGAATGTTAGTTCCAATCTGAATAACAGACGTTTCATGTTCTAATTCGCCTAGTCTTTTTTTAAGAAAGTCTGGAATTGTTTCTGTAGTAGATGTGGAAAGAGATACTTTTTCTGGATCCATTTTTTTTGCATCAGTATATTTGTTGTATAGTGGAGACGTCTCAATTGGCAGGCTGCCGTAGACTGACAGGGAACTCTTTCTGTAATCTTTGAGCCATTCAGGTTCGTTTCTTGACGAGGAGATCCTGTCAATGTGAGTCGTGTCAAGTTTTGAGAGAGTTTGAGACATGATTAATCAAAATGTGAGGCAGTTATCCCACGGAATCGTCCATTTCTAGCTTGATGAGCCTATTTAGCTCAACAGCATATTCCATTGGCAATTCTTTTGTAAATGGCTCCATGAACCCATTGACAATTAGTGATAGTGCTTCTTCTTCGCTGAATCCTCTAGTCATAAGATAGAAAATTTGTTCGTCTCCGATTTTTCCGACGGTTGCCTCGTGGGTGATTGTCGCGTCTTCCTGGTTGATTTCCATGTATGGATAAGTATCAGTTTTTGACGTGTCATCCAAGAGCAGAGCGTCGCATCTTACGGTAGACTTTACGTTTGTAGCACCTTTTGCCACATGCAACATTCCTCTGTAGGTGGAACGGCCATCCAGCCTGCTTACAGACTTTGATGTGACTTTAGAGGTGGTGTTTGGCGCAAGATGGACCATCTTGGCCCCCGTATCTTGATGTTGTCCTTTACCAGCAAAAGCAATGGAGAGTGTTTCACCATATGCCCTCTCGCCCATAAGATAGACTCCAGGGTATTTCATGGTCAGCTTGCTTCCAATGTTTCCATCAATCCATTCCACTGTTGCACCTTCATATGCATAAGCACGCTTTGTTACAAGATTGTAAACATCATTACTCCAGTTCTGGATTGTAGTATATCTTAACTTTGCATCTTTGAGTGCGACAAGTTCTACCACTGCAGAGTGAAGGGATTCTGAGGAATATACAGGCGCAGTACAGCCTTCAATGTAA
>JAOUNZ010000180.1 GCA_029880665.1 Candidatus Nitrosopumilus sp. | reverse complement strand
TGACATTTTCAACCCAAATTCAACATTATCTTGAACCTTGAGCCACGGAAACAATGCTCCTTCTTGGAAGACCATAATTCTTTCAGGTCCGGTTTCACTAACAGAGCGCCCATCAAAGAGAATTTGTCCTTCGTCTGGCTTTTCCAAACCTGCAACTATACGTAAAAATGTTGACTTTCCACATCCAGAAGGACCCACCAAACATACAAAATCTCCTGCCTCTACTTTGAGATTGACTCCTCCCAAAGCCTTGAGTTTGTGAGAATCGTGACTGAAATATTTTACAATATTTTTTGCCTCAAGTTTAGTCATCTAGTCATCTCCCTTCAAACTAGGATTTGAATCAAAAGAGTAAAAAATTCCAGTCAAGTCATAGCCATTTCTTCCCAAATATCCTAGCGTATCAGCTTTTTTTGCAAAAGAGTAAACAGAGTCACTTTGAGGATCAACGGTAATTACAAGATTAGATAGTGCAATATCCACAACATCGTCAGATAATGATTTTCCCAAATGAGATTTCAGAAAAGCATTAAAGACAATTCTAGTCTCTACAGGGTTTTGATTAATCCAAGTAGCTGTTTCATTATTGGATATCAAGAAATTAGAAACCATTTGTGAATGCTTCCTAACATAATCAGCATTCCCAATTAAAAGAACAGACGCAAACTCTTTGTTTGGCCACAGATCCTCTTCATGAAATAATCTTTTTCCACCAAGTTCAGTTTCCAAAATAGTTGCCCAGGGTTCTGCAACCCATGCACCATCAATTTCACCCTTTACAAATAATGTGTAAATATCAGGATTTGGGATATTATAAACAATTACAGAACCGCCTTTATCAGCTGACTTTAGTCCATTTTCAGACAGATAGCTTCGTAAGGAAACATCTTGCGTATTTCCAATTTGAGGCGCCGCAATTTTTTTTCCTGCAAAGTCAGATGCAGATATAATTTCAGAGTCAGGATGAACAATAAAACTAGCACCTCCACTTGCTGCACCTGCAAGAATCTTTACGTTGTGATTCTCTGAATTCAAAAATCCAGTAATTGCAGGGCCGGGCCCCACATAAGCAAGATCTATTGAATTTGCAAATAAGGACTCTATTGCTTGAGGTCCATTATCAAAAATCCTAGTTTCAATTTGAATATCACCACCCAGACTTTTCTCAAAAAAGCCTTTTTCCATTCCAATTATAGGAATAGCATGACCAATATTTGGAAAATAGGCAATGCGAATTTTATTTTTAGATACAGCATCATCAGAATTAAGAACAATTCCAAGTGCAGAAAGCAAAATGATTCCTGCAATACAGATAAAAACTAGTGATCTGATGTTCATAAAACAGCGTTATATTTGACGGTTAAATAATCATCGAATTTTAGCTCAAGCTAGTCAGAAAATTTTTCAGAATTATCAGATTAGCCATACATCACAAAAGATAAATTCCAAATTAGGGCGGGAAAGATGTTTTATGACTCAAAAAGGAGTTCTTGCATTTTCTGGTGGACTAGATACTTCAGTTGTTGTAAAATATCTGCAAGAAGAACACGACATGGATGTAATTACAGTTACAGTAGATGTAGGACAGGGGGATGACAGTAAAAAAATTGCAACAAAAGCAAAAAAACTTGGAGTAAAAAAACACTACAGCATAGATGCACGGAAAGAATTTGTCAAAGATTACATTTTTCCAGCAATTAAAGCCAATGCACTTTATCAGAAAAAATATTGCCTTGCGACAGCCCTTGCAAGACCACTTATCGCAGAAAAAGTATTAGAGATTGCAAAAAAAGAAAAAGTCGCATCACTTGCACATGGCTGTTCAGGTAAAGGAAATGATCAAGTGCGTTTTGATATTACACTACGTTCTGGTTCTGACCTTCCGATCATAGCTCCAATTAGAGATAAAAATTTAGACAGAGAGACTGAATTAAAATTTGCAAAAAAACACGGAATAGAAATCGATGCAGTTGCAAAAAGATTCAGCATTGATCAAAACTTGTGGGGACGTGCAATTGAAGGTGGGGTATTGGAAGACCCTTACAATGAGCCACCAGACGACGCATTCATTTGGGTTAAAACAAAAGATTTGTCAGATAAACCAACATACTTGGAGATACAATTTCAACAAGGAATTCCAATTGGCGTGGACGGAAAGATGATGGAAGGTCAGAAATTAATCGAATACATCAACAAGAAAGCAGGAGATGCAGGTGTTGGAATTGTGGACCATATTGAAGACAGAGTCGTCGGAATCAAATCAAGAGAAGTTTATGAAACTCCAGCAGCAACCTGTCTAATTGAAGCACATGGTGATCTAGAGAAGATGGTGCACACCAAACATGAAAATAAATTTAAATCCATAATAGATGACGAATGGGCATATTTAACATATTCAGGACTCTGGCAAGATCCTCTTAAAACAGATTTAGATGGATTCATTGAAGCATCACAAAAGCCAGTCACTGGAACAGTAAAACTCAAGTTATTCAAAGGAAGTCTCAGAGTTGTTGGAAGAAAGTCCAAGAATTCGTTGTACAGTCACGAAATTGCCACATATGGGACAGAATCCACATTTGATCAAAAATTGGCCAGAGGATTTGTAGAATTATGGGGAATGCAGTCTACAGAAGCTAATAAATTACAAAAGAAAAGGTCAAAAAAAATATGAATTGCCCAGAATGTGACGCAACAATAAACATCCCAGATGATGCCTCAGTTGGAGAAATAGTCTCTTGTCCTGATTGCGGTGCTGACTTTGAAATCGCAAAAAAAGATGGATCAAATGTTGAGCTAAAGCAAGCAGAAAGTGTAGGCGAAGACTGGGGAGAGTAATGTCAAAGGTCTGTATTGTGTTTGACCGCCTAAGAGCGGAAGAAAAGATGCTTCAGAAAGAAGCATCAGATCTAGGACACGAGATC
>JAOUNZ010000179.1 GCA_029880665.1 Candidatus Nitrosopumilus sp. | reverse complement strand
CTGTGATTCACCACACAAACGGATTCAAAAAAGTACATGGGCTGTTGGTTGTAAAACAGTGGGATGTGGTTCCACGTCTAATGCTGATTAACGAAGACGGAAAGGAAAAGTCAATCGAGGTAAAGAATTCCAGGACTGCTGGCGTAATTGGCAAGTATCACAATGCAGTGAAACATTTCTTAAACACTGGAGACAAGTCAAAGATAAACAAGTTCAGAAATAGAAAAGTAAAAGATTCATCTGGAAAAATTCACAGACTGGAAATAAATCCTGATGAAATAATCAAGATTAACCAGCGAATAGAGGAGCCGGAGTTCTTTGAGGTGTATGCACGATGAATGACATTGCAGTCTTTGTAAACTCCAAGATTGGCACTGTACGTGACAATGTACAACTTGAGATTAACGAAATGGAATCTTGGTTAAATGAAATACTGGTACAGACAAAGAACATTCCAAAAAAGGAAAGATGTCAAGTTTGCAATTCAAGAGAAATGCAATACAATCTTGAACAGCATCACATAGCGGGAAGAAAACATGACTCGAGAGCAGTAACAGTATGCAGAAGATGCCATGCTGAGCTATCTGAATCACAAAAGACTTGGGATGTAAGGTGGATGGAAGTCAACCAATCGCAATATGTGAAAGATGCATTTTTTCTTCTAGGATTACATGATGTTCTTGTCTTGCGCTCAAAGTTTACTGCCAATGACGTGTGCTATGCAATTGCCTTCAATCTCAGACAGAAAATATCTGATTTGCTACAAATCAGGCAGGGGATTTGCGCATGACTGCACAAAACAGCCTCGATCGAGGCAAAAAGCCAGTACAAATCAGCCTGCGATGCTTTGCAGACAATGACGTACAGTTTACCAATAGAGAACCTCCACATTCAAACCACAACAATTCAACTGTCCTGGTGTTTGGAACAGAGACTACATCTGACCAATACCAGAACCTGGTGATTGGTTCCTGCGGAATCTGGACAAATGGCAATCTAGAAAAGTTTTATCTTTTCTACGATGACTCTTCAAAGCAATCACTCACAGAGAAAATAAAATCACATGTTGCAAAGACGAAACTACCAGATGAGTGTACTATTGACATCATGTCAAGAGACGAATTTGTGACAAAGATATTTTTCCCACACGTATATTCTGGCAGGGCAAAATGTGTCGGATTTGACTTGCCGTTTGAGATATCAAGACTTGCAATACACCATGGCAAGGCAAGAAACATGCAAAACGGATTCTCCTTCAAGCTGTCAGAGAATCTGTTTTATCCAAACATCAGAATCAGAAGTATCAACAATAATGCATCATTTGTCCAGTTTGCAGCACCGATAAGAAAGAAATCAGAAAAGAAAAGACAGACATATCGTGGATACTTTATAGACTTGAAGACACTAAATTACTCCATGACAAACGAGTCCTGTGAAGATGTCTTTGAAGTGATGCATGTTGAGAACAAGTCACAATCAAAAATTTCACTTGAATCAATTAGACATAACATTGAGAAAACCATGACAACATACCAACTGTATCAAAAATTGATACGACAATTTACTGATGTCTTTTTGCTGCCAGAAGAGTCTGCAAACAAGATGTATTCGCCAGCTTCAATTGCAAAGAAATATCTTGAAAAGCTTGGAATTAAGCCATTTCTGCAAAAGAATCCTGATTTTTTAAAAGAGATTATTGGATTTCTAATGTCATCATATTATGGTGGAAGGACAGAAGTAAGAATAAGAAAGAAACCAGTCAGAATTTCATATCTTGATTTCACATCTATGTATCCATCTATGTTTGTCCTGATGAATATGAATCAGTTTCTAAAATCTGAAAAGGTATCAATCAAGCATACCACAGAGAAAATCCAGGAATTATTGGAGAAAATCACGCCTGAATCCGTGTCCGGCAATGGCTTTTGGTGCAATGTGATGACGATCTGCAGGATAAGGCCAGACAACGACATCTTGCCTGCCCGTTCTGACTTTGGCAAGGGCAAGGCCCAAAACATTGGAGTGAACCATCTGAAATCAACTGACGATACCGCACTATGGTATACCCTGCCTGATTTGATAGCATCAAAGCTGCTAACTGGCAGGATTCCAACAATTGATGATGCCATAACGTTTGTCCCGCAAGGAGTGCAGGAATTTCCAAATGATAATGTGCAGATACTAAAAGACATAACAGTAAATCCTGCAAAAGACGATTTCATAAAGCAGCTGATCGAAAAAAGACTGAACTAAAATACAAAGATGATGATTCCGGCATCCTGAAGATAATTACAAATGCCGCATCATATGGAATATACATCCAGACAAACTCTGAGAGCAGGCCTAGTGACAACACCATACACGGATTGACGTCATTTGAGTGCAGGTCAAACAAGACAGAATACCCTTCTGTACATTTCAATCCGATTGTTTCAACGTTTCTGACAGCAGGTGCACGACTGGTCCTTGCCGTATCTGAATGTCTGATGTTACGTAATGGCGGATACATGGCATACTGTGACACTGACAGCGTCATGATTTCACCAAGACATGTCAGACTGGTACAGGATTTCTTTTCCAAGATGAATCCGTATGATGCTAAAACAGAGATGTTCAAGATTGAAAAAGACGAGGACGGCACACCGCTGCATGACGTGTGGTTTTACGGAATATCGTCCAAGAGATATGTTCTATATGATATAATGGATGACGGTTTTCAAATCCACAAGCATTCTCTTCACGGACTAGGACATCTAATCGACATAGACCAAAAGCAATGGTGGAAGAACATCCTAAGGTCACATTACAATGCAGATTACACAACAACGGAATATGACGGTAGATATTCAATATCAAAACTTGTCATTACAACACCACAAATGCTAGACAGACTATATCATACAAAGAAGATAAGGCCATTCAACACGGTAT
>JAOUNZ010000178.1 GCA_029880665.1 Candidatus Nitrosopumilus sp. | reverse complement strand
CACCATTCCTGAAAGTCCAGGCATGCTATCGAGAAGTCCTTTCAAAGAGCCTACTTTTGTTACTTCTTCTAACTGATAAAAAAAATCATCCATGTTCATTTTTCCACTGGAGATTCTTTTCATTCTAACGTCATCTCCTTCATTTTCTAATCTTTTTGCTAAATCCAACACCGCCTGAATATCTCCCATTCCAAGAAGCCGCCCAACAAATCTAGTGGGTGAAAATTTTTCTAAATCATCTACTCTCTCGCCTGTTCCAATGTACATAATTTGTGCTCCTGTAGCTGCAGATGCTGCAAGTGCACCGCCTCCTTTTGCAGAGCTGTCTAATTTAGTAATAATTATGCCTCCAACAGGAATTGTTTTGTGAAATGCCTCGGCCTGATTAAAACACTGTTGCCCAATTGTTCCGTCAATAACAAGTAAGGCTAAGTCAGGATCCGCTACTTTGTTGATTCGTTCCATTTCTTCAAGAAGATCTTTCTCTTCTTTATGACGGCCTGCTGTATCAATTAGAATGACATCTAATGGCTGTCCTTCAAAATACTTCAAACCATTTTTTACAATACTAGGAGAATCTTTGCTATTTTCTTCACCATAAACTTCAACATTTGATTTTTCACACATTGTTTTAAGCTGAACTAATGCACCAGGTCTGTAAGTATCGGCACCTATAACGCCAATTTTGTATCCCTGTCGAGATAAAAATTTTGCAAGTTTAGAAGCTACCGTGGTTTTTCCACTACCTTGAATTCCTAAAAGAATAATTTTATTTTGTTTTCCAGGTTTGAAATCAAAATTTGATTCCTTTCCAAGTAGTTTTGAAAGTTCATCATATAGAATCTTAATTATGTGATCTTTACGTGAAAGTCCTGGTGGAGGAATTTCGTTTAGAGCCCGTTCTTCTAGATGTTTTGTAATTTCGAGAACCAAGCGTACATTGACATCCGATTGCAACAAGGCTCTTTGGACATCTTTGGACAACTCTTTGATTAACTCCTCATTAATTCCTGAAGATTTAACGATTTTTTTGATTGCGTCGTTTAAACTACTCTTAAGTCTATCAAGCACTGTAATCTAACTCCGCATCCACTATTTCAAACCTTCCTCTATACCCATCCCATGTTTTTTTATATTTTTTAATTTTGATCGAATTTGAAAAAAGAGGACAATTAATTACAAATGTTTCTGCCTCACCGCCTTCAAAATTTAAATTGAATCCGTATTTCTCAGACAGATTTTTTAATATGTTGACATCAGATTTTGAAATAATTTTGCCTAACCAGAAATCATCTAGACCTTCAGAAGACACAGTAGTCATCATAAATTCAAAACCGGAATCAAGTAAATCATTAATGTATTGCAATGGTTCATAATTCCACAATGGTGCAATAGATACTAAATTAAGTTTTGAGCAAACAGCCTCAAACTTTTCTTTTTGAAATTTACTCTTGATTCCGCCATGTACTAATCCTTGAATATCGAATTGTTCTTTTGCAGTATATAATAAATCTCCAAGAATAATCAATTCATCATCAGGATTATCCGATGAGGAATTAATTGTTAATTGAGGGATGTTCATAGATTGTGATTGAAGACTTGTCCATTTCATATTTGGATGATGTAGCAAATGACTTTCTTCAGACTTTGGGAAAATACTCAAAAGACATGCTATTTCATGCCCTTGTTTTTGTGCCAGTTGGATTGCAAATGTGCTATCCTTTCCACCTGAAAATAGAGAAGCTAGTCTCATGACCTAAAAAAAATCAATTCAACAAATATTTGAAATTTGTTGAAAAAGATGCTTCATTACTCATAATCTTCATCAACATTCAGACGGCTTTTCCGCTCATCATCAGCATCAACGTTAACTCTTAATGCGCATGATTTTAGTTTTGTCCATAACAACCCAGTATTCGACATTTTGCCCGTTTTCCAATTTGCCTTTGACTTCATCATCAATCAAATTGATATCAAGGGTCTCAAATGTCTCTGAATCCATAACTTGAACAACATCGCCATTAATTGAAATGATTTGGCCTACTTTCTTGTTAATCATTGGAACATGCACCTGCATACTGACAGGACCTACATGAGGTCTTTTTTGACCATCAAATATGCCCTCTCCAACAATTCTAGCTTTTGCTGCACCATGTTTTCCAGGTTTTGATGTATCATATTCAACAATACGACATGGTTCGCCACTTGGTTGATCAGAATGTGGTAATAGAATGTATGATCCAATTTTCAAGGAACCTAGATCAGATGGCTTGCTCATGAAAAACAGTTTTTGGTCGAATATTTAACTTTTCAGAAAATAACAGATACTCAAAAAGCCATATCCTTAATACAACCTAGATTGGATAAAAATAGAAAAATGGGATTACGTAATACTCTACGCAAGTTCTGTGTCATGAAAAAAGTAAGAGACAAAGCAGTGGATTCTGAACAAACAAAAGATGATAAATCTGAGGATTAGATTCTATGATATTTTTTCTTTCCCGCAATGAATACACATATTCTTTGATAATATCTCAAACCAAGCAAAATTGTGAATAAATCCTTCTTTACAACTCATATAGATTTAGTGCCATACTGAGAGTTTACAGAGAATGTCAACAATAATATCGATCAAACTCAATTTTTGTTCAAATCTGAACAAGTACGGGCTTTTGACCCCACTTTTTTAAAACACTATTGATGGTTTCGATTAAGGAAATAGTTTTTGGATAATTACTTTCCTGTACCAAATCATTTTTAATTGTTGTAAGGTAATGTCTTTTTTGTTTGATTATACGTAGTTTTTTTGACTTGGATAATTCTTTATTTTTTAGATCCCCTAAGATTGCAGAAATATCACATAGCAGAATCAATTTTGAATCAATTGATGCTTCTTTAAGTTGTTTAACATATGCTGTCTCCTGTTCTTTTCGTGACAATGACGAA
>JAOUNZ010000042.1 GCA_029880665.1 Candidatus Nitrosopumilus sp. | reverse complement strand
TAAATAACAATTTGAATTTAACCTAATTTTTGGGAAAATTCCTAAATCATTACTCCGTTATCATCCACAAAGTCTGATTCTACTAATGCTTTAATTTGGGATGTATTGTCACAATTCTTTCTGAATCCTATACGGTGTTGAAGAATTCTGACCATTCCGTACCTCTTGTAACTTTTGGTGGATTCATCATATTCTTTATCATGTTTTGTTAGAATTACAGCCTTTACTTTTTTGTTACATGTGTTACAATAAACATGGATTTCATTCACAAACTTTCTTCAAAAATTATAAACTTAAGCATGTCGATTATCAACTAAAATATAGAGAAAAACCAGTAGATTCTTATCTAAAAATTTTAGGGGAAGTTCATGAACAAGATCAAGAATAATTCTCCTGTGTTATTTTTCTACAATAATTCAAAAAAATGGTTATCTAAAATCTCAAAAAAAGAATCACTGCATACCCATATTGGTGTAATTAAACACTCTGATGCCATTGGTAAAGAGTATGGATCCAGATTAATTACAAACAAGGACAAGTATGTCTATCTTTTGGAACCTATTATGTATGATTATGTCATGAAAATACAACATGGGACTCAGATTGTTTACCCAAAAGATCTAGGGTACATTGTTGCAAGATCTGGAATTGGGGACGGACAAAAGATTGTAGAGATTGGAACTGGTAGTGGTTCACTTACTTCTTTTGTAGCAAACATTGTAAAACCACGTGGACATGTGTATACTTTTGATGTGGATGAAAATTTCATGAAGATTGCAGAAAAAAATATCAAAAAGGCAGGGGTTTCAAAATATGTCACACAGTACAACTTGGATCTAAAGACCGTAAAAACAATGCCTCTGAAAGAAATGGATGTGGCATTAATTGATTTGGGAGATCCATGGGTTGTAATTCCAAAAGTGCGTCAAATGCTAAAAGGTAGCGGAAGCGTGTTTGCCATTTGCCCAACCATGAACCAATTAGAGAAATTGACTATAGCACTAGTTGAAAATGAGTTTACCGATATCGAGTCTACCGAACACATTCTACGTACAATTGAGGCCAGAGAAGGAAAAACGAGACATTCTTTTCAAGGTATTGGTCATACAACATATCTTTGTTTTGCAAGAAAAGCATTCTTTGGAAGGGAATCAAGAAAACTAACTGAGAAAACAGAAGAAAAGGAGATTTCTACAGAAAAAACTTCAAACAATATTAATAAAAAAACCATCTCCAAGACAACTGGGAAAATGGAAAAGAAAACAAGAAAAAAATCATCTTAGAAATCACTACAAAACAAGATTTATTCATGCATCTTTTTGAGAGGTCATATTGATACAAAAGAATCTCACACTTGCAATGGTAAAGAAGTTCATTCCATCGCGAAAGTCCAGTTCTAGAAAAGGAGACAACGGAATTGTTCTGGTCGTAGGGGGCAGTTATGTCTACCATGGTGCGCCAATATTATCTTCAATAGCTGCACTGAGATGTGGTACTGATCTTGTTTATACATCTGTTCCAAAAATCAATGTAACTCCAACACGTGCTATTTCACCAAATCTCATAGTCATTCCTTTAGTTGATCAAAAATTAACTCGTGGTGCCGTAACTAAATTGTTGGGAGCCTTGCCACATAATCTGAATTCCGCAACAATTGGGATGGGGCTTGCAATACAAGACAAAAACGCATTAATTTATTTTGTAAAATCACTCTTAGACAGAGATGTCAGGTTATCCTTGGATGCCAGTGCTCTGATCCCGGAAGTTTTGCCACTATTGGCAAATAAAAATGTGGTAGTGACACCACATGCGGGGGAGTTCAAACGACTGTTTGGAGAGTCTCCGTCCAACTCAAAAAGTGAACGAATCAAAACGGTAGAAAAAAATGCTAAAACATATGGAATTACAGTCTTGCTGAAAGGGGCAATGGATGTAATCTCAAATGGCACTACCACGTATCTTTATGAGAAAAAAATTCCAGCTATGACTGTTGGCGGAACAGGTGATGTATTGTCTGGATTGGTTGCAGGGATATTGTCAAAGAATCGTAATGCGTTGGAATCTGCTGCTGCTGCCACTTTTATTAATGGTTTGGCAGGGAAAGCAGTTCAAAAAAAATTGGGATTGCATATGACATCCACTGATTTGTTGGATGAGATTCCAACTGCAATGAAACCCTTTGATAAAATCGTGTGATTCTGATGAATGTTCTTAGACATATAGATTCCCACATGGATGATCTTGTTTCAGATTTACAAACTTTAATTCAACAACCAAGTGTGTCTGCAAAAAATGAAGGAATTGAAGAATGTTCAATACTTGTTCAGAAATTACTAAAAAAAACAGGAGTCAAATCTGAAATTTTACGATTAAGAAAAGGAGTTGCGCCGATAGTGTATGGAGAGATAAGATCAAAACAAAATTCTTCAAAGACCTTGATGTTTTACAATCATTACGACGTACAACCTGCTGAACCATTTGAACTGTGGGACGATCCTCCCTTTAGCGGAACTAGAAAAGGAAACAAGGTTTTTGGAAGGGGTGCAGCTGATGACAAAGGTGAATTAATTACAAGGATCAAAGCAGTTGAAGCATATCTTAAAACAACAGGTGATGTCCCATGTAACATAAAATTTGTAATTGAGGGCGAAGAAGAAACAGGAAGCATGCATATTGAAGAATACCTGAAAAAATACAAGCGGAAATTCTCATGTGATGGTGTTATTTGGGAATTTGGATATGTCGATGCACAGAATAGGCCAATAATCGGGCTAGGGATGAAGGGATTACTCTTTGTAGAATTGTCTGTAAGGGAATCCATTCGAGACGCTCATTCTAGTTTAGCAGTTTTGATAAAAAATCCTGCATGGCGATTAATTGAAGCAATTAAAACACTGCGAGATTCTGATGGGACAATTCTCATAAAAGATTGGTACAAAGAAGTTACATCATTATCAAAAAAAGACTTGACAATAATTCAAAATGAGCCTTTTGATGAACAAGTTTTCAAAAAAGAATTTGGAATTAAATCATTTGTAGGTGGCAAAAAAGGGTTAGATGCAAAAAAGGCGCTAGCAGGAGAACCGACTTGTAATATCGCAGGGTTTGTGTCTGGATACACTGGAGATGGGGCCAAAACTGTTCTTCCTAGCGAGGCTTTGGTGAAAATTGATTTTAGGTTAGTACCAAAAATGGATCCTAAAAAACAAGTGTCAAGGTTAAAAAATCACTTAAAAACAAAAGGCTTCTCGGATGTTAACATCAAAGTTTTTCACGGTGAAGCAGCAGCAAGAACAGACTCTTACCATCCATTTGTTGCCCAAGTAAAAGATGCAGCTGACAAGTCTTTTGGCAAATCAATTCTTAATGTTTCAAATGCTGGAACTGGTCCGATGCATCCATTTGTCGAGATTCTTAAAGCCCCATGCATTTCGATAGGAAGCACATACATGTTTTCAAGAATTCATTCGCCTAATGAGTTTGCCCGAGTTGATTTACTAAAGAAAACAACAAAATGCATGTGTTTAATCATGCATAATTTGGGAATTAATCAATGAAGACATCGTGGTATTTTTTTAATGATGTGTGCCAGTGAAATTCTTCCAGGGCCTACTATCATGATCACTATTGATGATGCAAGTAAGATCAAATCGATTTGAACTCCCCCATTTCCAGTTAGGTTTTGAGCTCCTTTGATAATGAAAATCGCTCCCAGCATTATGATGGATAACACCGAGGTTGATAATCGGCTTAAAATACCAATCAATAACAAAATGCCTGGAACCAATTCTGCCAATGCAATTGGAAACTGCATCTCAACTGGCATTCCATTATTTCTTAAAAAGTCAGTAAATCCAGGATTGAATTTAGATAGACCATTAACAATAAAGATCACTCCAATAGACGATCTTAAACCCATGATCACTACATCATTTAGAAATTTTTCTTTAATCTCAGCAGTAGTCAGTGTTGTTTGAGAGGATTTTCAATATAATTATTTTACTCATAAATGTGCATCAAATGTAGAAAGCCCTTTATTATGCGGTAAAATTATTTGAATTATGTCAATGTATATGCCAGGAGCAACTGCTGTTGGAATTACTTTTGATGGCGGTGTAGTTTTTGCTAGTGAAAAAAGGATCGCATTTGGAAACTTTCTAGTAAGTAAATCCACCAAAAAGACATTTCCTATCACCCCTAAAGTAGGTGCAACTTGTGCTGGACTTGTAGCAGACATGCAGATTTTAACCTTGCAGATTGCAGCTCTTGCAAAAATTAGAAAGATGGAACTGAAAAGAGACATTCCACCAAACACTGTCGCTAAAATGATGTCAAATATGATGTATGAGCGAAGATATTTTCCATTATTGACCCAAGTAATTGTGGGCGGCGTAGTTGACAAACCAATAATGTATACGCTTGATCCATTGGGGTCTGTTCTTCCTGACGAATATGCAGCAGTTGGAACTGGTGCTGAAATGGCATTAGGTGTATTGGATCCACAATACAAACCAAACATGAACAAAGATGAAGCGATTGATTTGGCAAAGCGGGCAGTTCGTTCAGCGGCACTAAGAGACTCAGCTAGTGGGGATGGCATAGATATTCTAGTGATCACTAAAGATGGCATTGAGGAATTCACAGAGCAGATCAAATAATCATCATCGTTAATTTCACAAATTATGTTGTTTTTAGTTGACGGGATGCTTGGCAATGTTGCAAAAAAACTGTTGCTGTTAGGATATGATACAGACTATTTTTCTGGCATGAATGATTCAGAACTAATTAAAAAGGCTAAACACGAGAACAGGGTGATTATTTCAAAAGACAGACAACTAATTGCCAATGCAAAAAAATCAGCCATCAGTACTATACAAATCACAAAAGATGACGAGATTGAACAATTTTTAGAAATTCTTAACACAGTGCATCTGGAAGTAGACAAGATATCCGGAGATACGGCAAGATGTACCAAATGTAATTCTCAGACCACAGAAATTAGCAAATCAGAGATTTTAGATAAAGTTCCATCAAAAGTTCTTGAATTTAATGAAAAGTTTTGGGAATGTGACAAATGTAAACAGATCTATTGGGAAGGAACACATGTCAAAAAACTACAGGACTTTGTAAATAAAATAAAAATACAAACCTAATCGTAAATTGTTTTTCCAACTTCCCAAAATCTATCTGAGATGTAATGGATGTTTTTAATAACCTCCCCTTTCTCCATGCTTTCCAATTCAGAACTTGCAACTAAAGATTTCCCAACTGCTAAAAATTTATGTTGTGATTCTTCAACAATGCAGACCAAACTATCTTTTTCAAACTCTGTGTATTTCTTAATTCCAGGCCTCATCACGTTAGCTCCTTTACACATGAATTTTACAGCACCCATGTCGACCATTACATTTGGGAATTTTTTCAATGTTTCAATTTCAGACAAAAATGGCAAGTAATCTTCATTGACTTTCAATATTTTTATTCCTGTACCAGTGATAATTTGCGCATCATCTAGGATTTGATGTACTTTGACATTTTTTATTCTAGGGAACTCAATCCTCCACTTTTCTGAAACGGTTTTTAAGAGTTCTGAGGTTTCACTCTTTGAAATTAGGTTGGACTTCAATCTCTTGCAATCTCTTGTCTGATATCCAGTAAATCTCTGAGTATTGAACTGGCAGTTTCCATGCCTCCCGCACCTTTCCCAATAATTGTCTGGGTTCCTGAGTGTTCAGAGGTAAAGGCAATTGCGTTTAATGTCCCATTCACACAAAGAGGATCATCATTTGACACTTCTTTTGGAGATACAGTTAGATCCTTGTTACAGGATGCAATTAATTTGATGGCACAGTTATTTTTGGCAGCTTTTTTGATATCTTCAGATGTAACTTTTCGTATGCCTGTGCATTTGATGTCAGGCATTGTTACTTTCATTCCCATTATCCAGTTTGCAAGAATTACCAACTTAGCTGCAGCGTCTAGCCCGTCTAAATCTAGAGATTCGTCGGCTTCGACATATCCTTTGCTTTTTGCATCTTTCAATGCATCTTCAAAAGACAATCCTGTTGCCATGTTTGATAAAATATAATTTGTTGTGCCATTTAAAATTCCTGCAAAGGATGTTATTCTTTCCCCCCTTAGACTATTTTTGGCATAATCAAGAATTGGTGTACCTCCACCAACAGTGCCGCTAAATTTGAACATTACCTGGTTATACGTTGCCAGTTCAAGTAAAGATGGAAATGCTAGTGCCAAAGGACCTTTATTTACTGAAATCACATGCATGCCTTGCTTCATGGCAGTTGTAATGTGAGTCATGCCAGGTTCTGCATCTTTGTAATTACTTGCAGTTGTTTCAATTAACACATCAGCCTCAATGTTTTTTAACATGTCTATTCCAGACATGGAATTTTTTTTGTCAGAGTATTTTTTTACAGTTCCAAATTTTTTCTTGACTTCAACAAGTTTGTTAAATTCTAATCCGGATGAATCTACTGCGCTCCCTTTACTGTCAAAGACACCTACAACTCTGGGTTTTAACCCATATTTTGCATAAAGATCATCTGATCTTGAATCAAATAATTTAACTAGGCTCTGACCCACAACCCCAAAACCACATAATATTATTCTCAAATTGTTTCATTCCTTGTGTAATTTTGATTCATCTTACTTCGCTTGTTTTTCTTATCATTAATTGTGTTTTATTAATAATTTTTGGAATCATTCGATAAACACATCCATATCAGTTGTGACTTACGTTACTCATCTTCATCTTTTTCATGTTTTAACGAAATTGAGTTAATACAGTATCTCTGATTTGTCGGTTTTGGCCCATCATCAAATACATGGCCTAGATGTGCTCCACACTTATTACAGTTGACTTCTGTACGAACCATCCCATATGCTGAATCTGAGACATATTCTATCTTTTCTTCGTCCAGTGGTTTCCAAAAACTTGGCCAGCCTGAGCCTGAATCAAATTTTGCATCTGAGGAAAAAAGTTCTTCGCCACAACACACACATTTGAAAGTTCCTTCCAGATGAGTGTTATTGTATTTTCCAGAAAAGGGTGGTTCTGTTCCATGGTTGATGCAAATCTCATATTGGTCTGATGTCAGAATTTCTCTCCACTCTTCTGGGCTTTTTTCAATTTTTTCTGTCATTATTGTTCTATAAACGAATGTCTATTTTATTATTTTAGTTTCTTTCTTTTTTCTTCAGTTCTTTTTTCGGATTCAAATCTTTCTAAATCATATTCCTTCATGTCGGCATATTTTACAATTTTACTCAAATTCGGATGGACTTTGTTTATTTGTTTGAACATTTGTTGCGCTACTTGTCTATAATCAATATGTCCCTGAGGCACAGTTCTTAATTCAATCAGATGGCATGCTTCACGAAGATTAAGCTTCATTAAATAAGGATAATTGTATCCAAAATTTACAACATATTGCGCCTGTTCTGGATATGTATGTCTGATTTTGTTAAATGCGTCTTTAGTTTTATCCATACATTCTTTGAAATCTTTCTCAATACCAAGAATTTTGATTTCATTTGGCATGCTATACCCATGGTCTGTTGTTAGCAACTGTCTTTGTATGGTTAATGCTCTATGTCTGTGAAAATCCCTAAACATTCCAAAGTTATTGCACAAATCAAACGTATAATAAACATGTTCAAATGCTCTTGACGGCCTGTAGCGCCTGTTTGTTCTAAGTTTTGTGAATTGTTCTATAATTTCATACTTATTTTGTTTTGATATTTTTTTTACTTGTGATAAAATATCTTGATATGATGTGCTTGGCGATTGATCATAAATTATGCTTGCAATTATTTTGTTCATTGCATTTGTTTCTGATTCATATTCTACTAGTTTTGTGATAGTACCTTCCCTTGGTTTTGGTTTGATTTTGGTCACGGTAATTGATTTGGATTGATTTTTAATGTCTTTGAGGTATTTTTGAAGTGCTTTTCCATATTTGTCATCTGCTCTTCTAACAAAAGATCGGATAGTAGTATCTAGTTCTTTCTTAATTTTTGAGGCTAGATCTTGTTCTTCTTTTAGAACCGATGATCCTAAAATG
>JAOUNZ010000041.1 GCA_029880665.1 Candidatus Nitrosopumilus sp. | reverse complement strand
AAATTTCTCCAAACAATTCATTCTACAATGAAATCTGGTGATTTGTTTTTGATTGGGTTGGATTTGGTTAAAGACAAACAAATTCTGGAATCTGCTTATAATGATTCGCAAGGAATCACAGCAAAATTCAATCTTAATGTTCTTTCTAGAATTAATAACGAACTTGATGCTGATTTTAACCTACATGATTTCTCACATTATTCTATTTACAATATAAAATATCAGAGAATTGAGATGTATCTTAAATCACTGATAAATCAGTCTGTTATCATATCCAAGTCTAACCTACTACTTAATTTAACAAAAGATGAACTAATCCACACTGAACACTCTCATAAGTACAGGCTAGATCAAATTCATAATTTATTAAATGATGTTGGATTTGAAATTAAACATACTTGGTTAGATGACAATAACTATTTTTCATTGACTCTGGTATCTAAAAACTAGATATCTTCTGCACACCTAAAACCTGAGAACAACCATCGCTCATCTAATCTGAAGAAATTTCGATAGCTTCCCCTGATTGACATGTTTGGAGTTGCAAATGAACCTCCTTTCAAAACTTTTTGATTTGTAAACCATTTGTCGTTATATTCTTCAAATCCTGATTTGAATCCAGGATATCCCATGAATTCTGATGATGTCCATTCCCAAACATCTCCAATCATCTGCTGACATCCGGACTTACTTCTGCCCTCAGGAAAGGTTCCAATATCTGTGCATCTCCAATAACGTGATTCAAATAAATTACATTTTTCTGTTGTTGGAAGCTCATTTCCCCACGGATAGACTGTTTTTTCCTGTTTTTCTTCATTCCAGCAGGCAGCTTTTTCCCATTCTGCCTCTGTTGGTAATCTTTTTCCAGCCCATTTACAATATGCGTCTGCTTCATAGTAACTTACATGGCACACTGGTTCATTCGGGTTGATTTTTCTAATACCTGCAAAGTCTCTTACATTCCACTCATCATTGATTTTTTCCCAATACATAGGAGCCTGCCATTGATTCTTTTTTACTTTCTCCCATCCATCAGATAACCAATACTTGTAAGTGTTATACCCACCATCATCCATAAATTCTAAGTATTGTTGATTTGTTATTGGATACACATCAATCTTGTAATCATTTAGAAATACTTTGTGTTGAGGTAATTCAATATCGTAACAAAACTCACTTCCGTTATACCCCATCACATACAATCCCCCTGTTATGTGAATTGATTTTTTTTCAACATCTTGTTTATTTTCGATTTTATTTTTTCTTTGGGGTCTATATTGTTCAGCCAACAAATGCTGCAAATCATATACTAACAACTCCTGATGCTGACATTCATGATGAAACCCAATAATGATTAATTTAATCTGTTCATCATTCAAAGTTTTACACCGGATGAATTTTTCAACCCTCTGGTTGATTGTGTTAAAATACTGAAAAACCTGATCAACTGTGGGTCTTGAAACTACTCCTCGCAATCCTTTGTCATGTGGAACCCCAAATTGCTGATAGTAGGAATTTAAATATTCTGAAAATTCTTTTGAATAAAAGACATAATCTTTGTCTATTTTACTCATGATTGCTTCATAGATCCAACTGACGTGTCCTATGTGCCATTTTGGCGGACTCATAAAAAATGCTGTTTGAACTATGTAATCATCGGTTTCTAAATTTTTAACTATCTCTAATGTCCTCTTTCTCGTTTCTCTAAATTGTCCTAAAAGTGATTCCTTTGCTTCTGATTGAGTGATAGCTACCAATATTTCAATTCAGTATTTTCCATTATTATGTTTGCCCTTCTTTTTGATGTTGACATTTTACGATGTTTTTTACCATCTGATCTGTACTCTGGTGCATGTCTGACAAATCTTTGAATCTTAAATGTAAACTATTGTTGAGTCTGAAATTCATTTTGATGGATTTTTGGATATGATGGGTAATTTTACAATCTGTTCTTTTTGTGATGGTGCGGCACTAGAAAATGAACGTAAAAAAATGTTCATTGAAGATATGTGAAGGATTAGAACAAGATTCTGATGAAAATTTTGGCTCTGTAACTTCTGTTGCTAGGTGAGAGTATTATGACATTTACTTTCCTAATTGATGATAAAATCTTTCTCATATCTGCAGAACTTAGCACTAATAACACATCAAATGAAATTTCAAACCTATGTTTTATCTAAAGATCTTTTAATAACCTCTTGCAAAAACTGGAACTGAAACACTCTCTTGACTACAATAGATGCATTTTTGATTTGTATCATCACTACCAAATGGTAATACCCTGATATCTGCACCTGTTTCTTCTTTGATCTTTTCTTCACATTCTACTCTTCCACACCATGGAGCGTTAAAGAAACCCCCTTTCTCGATTTTTGATTTAAATTCTACAAAGTCTGAAATGTCTATTGAGTTTGCATTAGCTTGGTTTTTTGCATTTACGAGCATTTCTTTCTGGATTTCATCTAAAATCGTAACAATTGTTTCAATTTCTGAAAAATCCAAATTTGATTTTTCACGATTGTGTCTTTTTGCTATTACTATGCTTTCTTTTTCTATATCTTTGGGCCCAATCTCTATGCGAAGTGGAATTCCCTTTAATTCACCATCATTGAATTTGTAACCTGGAGATAACCCTTCTCTGTCATCTACATATACTCTGATTTTTTTTATTTCGAGTATTTTTCTAATTTCTTCTACTTTTGATAATACTGATTTCTTACCCTCATCATTTTTGTAAATTGGAACAATTAACACTTGTATCGGTGCCACATTCGGTGGCAGTACTAAACCTTTATCGTCTCCATGCACCATGATCATAGCTCCTATCAGTCTCCATGATATCCCCCATGATGTCTGCCATGCAAAATGCTCTACATTGTCCTTGTCTGCAAATTTTACTTCAAATGGTTTTGAAAAATTCTGTCCTAGAAAATGTGATGTGCCCATTTGAAGCGCTTTACCATCTGGCATTATTGATTCCATCGTGGTTGTGTACACAGCTCCTACAAATTTTTCCTTCTCGCTCTTTTTTCCTGTGATGACTGGAATTGCTAATTCCTCCTCCACTGTTTTTTTATAAATCTCTAAAATTTTCATGACTTCTTTTTCTGCTTCTTCCTGAGTTGCATGCACAGTATGACCTTCTTGCCATAGAAACTCTGATGTTCTGAGAAATGGTTTTGTAGCTTTAATCTCTGCTCTTAGTGCTGTATTCCAGAAATTAATTTTTAGTGGTAGATCTCTCCAACTCTGAATCCATTTTGAATACATCGTATATGCTAATGTTTCAGATGTCGGTCTTAATGCCAGTCTATCTCCTATCTTGTTGGTTCCTGAATGAGTAACCCAAAATACTTCTGGATTAAATCCTGCAAAATGTTTTTGTTCTTTACCTAGCAATGATTCTGGAATTAGTATTGGAAGAAACCCGTTCTTAATTCCGTTCTTTTCAAATTTTTTGTCGAATCTGCCTCTTAGTGACTCCCAAATAGAGTACCCATCTGGTCTGAGAACGATGAGGCCTTTAACTGGTGCATAATCTGCTAGTTTTGCTTTAAGAACTACTTGTGTATACCACTCACTAAAGTTATCTTTTTTTGAAACTGTAATACCGATATCTTCTTTACTCAAACTAAAATCTCGAGATTTAATTTAACTAATGAGCCTTTCGTGATGATTTCAGAAATCTTATTTTATGTGTCTATAATTTGTCGCCTTTACAGAGCACTTTTCCCATGACTCTGCTTTGGAAATTTGGACATACAAAACATTGGATGAATTGAATATTTTCTTTTAAAACTGGGCACTCTACAAATTCTTGTTTCATTTTTTTAAGCATTTTCGGGCTTACTCCTTTCAATTTCAATTTCCCTTTATCATCCATCATTCCTGATGCTTTTAATTCCACTTTGACGTCTTCTGGCAGCTTTTGCTTATCTTCTGTTTCTTTGATTATTACTTCGTATTTGTGTTCTAACTCATCCATGTTATTCTCAAAACATTCTGTGATTTATTATTAGCGTTTTCTTGATTCAAAAAAGTTTAAACTTTAATTTAAGGAACCAAAAAGAGTTTATCACTTCATTCGCTTTTATAGTGTGGTGAAACTCCAGTAAATGATTTTTTAATATTAAATCAAGTTACAATGATGGGATTTAACCCCCTAGGCCACTTAATTTGCACTATGAGCAAACGAGAAACGACACTGCAGAAATTGACAAATCTTGCAAAAAAACAGATGTCTTAACTAATTTGATCTATTATGGAATTTTAAAAACTTTTCAAATGATCATAAATGATGAAATGTAATCCTGAAACAATAACTCAAATAGATATTGAACAGGGACTTGTAACTATTCGGAGGCCTTATTGCCATAAAATCTACTGAATTTATTATATCTAAAATTTAGTTATTTATTATATTGAATGGTTACTTGATGTATCATGAAAATACCATATGTGAAATTAGAACAATTTTGTGTTGTGTCAGAAATTTATATCGTCTTATAACCTCCCTTTAACAATAACTCTGCACATGTGCAACTTGTGGTTTTATGCATTAAAATGACATTAAAGCAGAATTCACTAAGAAATTAAAACAACAATAAATCTACAGGAACACGAAACAAATCTCTTAAATTGTTATCTGTTTTCACAAGAAAATTTTTAGGAAAACAAAGAGTGTGATCAAAATTAATTTTCTAAATATGTGTTTGTATGTAATGTGTTTGATAAATCATTAACTATTCTCAAACGCATAACAGTCTCTGCCTTTTAAATTACACTGACTACAGTATATTCTTCCGTCATGAGAGTTGTAATGAAATTTTAATTCATGTAAACATTCTTTACAATGTTGTTCGTTCATGATAATGTTCATTACATCGATTACAAAAACCATTCATGAACTTTCAAGAATTCTTACACATTCAAAAATTATTGTATTATTCATGAGCTTTTAAAACGATTAGTCATTAGTTTCAAATAATAACTTATTTCAATACTCATTTGATACTTAGTTTTAGATTTTTTCTATTTGTGAACATGTTCCAACTTGCAGCTAAAAGTAGTCCCTGTAAGACATAGCCACCAACTATTAACACAAAGGCATTTTCAAGAGGTTCAAACGAATTCATGATTTCAAGGTGCTTTGGAGATGCAGTATTTCCGATGATTACAATTATTGCAACTATCATGTTTGGAATGAGTGTATATCGTAACCTCCAAAATGACAATGCTGTCAAGACGACAAATGTCGATTCTAATACTATTGCATTCGCTATGAACTTAGGATTTCCTATCTGAATGCCAATTACCCCTGTTATACTTATTGAAACTAAAATCAAAACTATTGTTTTTTGTTGTAGTTGCACAATTCTTGAAATTTATCTAGATAATATTAGATTGACTGTAGTTGACCTGCTTGTTAAAATCATGATATTTAATATAATGATTAATTTTGATTTAAAATGAGTTTAAATCTGTGTTTCAAAGATTGGAATTGTAGAGATAACTAAGGTTAACTTTGTGATCTTCATAAAATATAGTGTCTTTCAACTTGTAACGCATTTGCATTTTTATGTTTGATAATTTTTCTAATGTCTCTTATGATACACTGTCCAGATATCTGCATTCGATATGATCGATATGTTATGATGATGAATATTATGCAACTGTGGAAAAAGAGAAATGGACTAATTTTTGTAACGTTTTAAAATCTTATAAGTTTACATTCTTTACCCTGTGCTCTACACTCCGAGCAGTATAGTAGAGGAACCCTGTCATCTTTGATATTCTTAAAATGAAGGTGTGAATCCATTATGTGATCACATTCAGGATTTTTACATTTCATATCTTTATTGTTGTAGAGTATCTCTATTGCGGATTCATCCATAGTTTTTTTAACTTTTACTTGGTTAAATTTTTATCTGATTACATATTAGAGGATACAAAAAATGTAGTAATTGTTAATCTACAAATTCCCCCAGTGTATGAGATGTGGGCTTTACTTGGATTTTGGTATGTGCATTCATGAAATGAGCATATAATTCCCCTGGCTCTTCAGTTACAAAAGAGCATTCGACACATTGGCTTTTCATATATCTATAATACAAATGAGTGATTAATTGTGTTGTATTGATGACTTGTTAAGCTGAAGTCGGTTGACAGTTAATTTTGTTTTAACTCATTCCTCGTCATTTTCACAAGCCTCAATTCTAACATGTTACAATCTATTTCAAAAATATCTCAATAACATTGTCAATTCCATTAAAAATAACTTGATCCTAATTTGGGTCAAATCTGCCCGTTGGTTAAAGTGAATTGTCTTTATCCGCTGTGTTTTTTGTAATTCCTCATATTCTTCTAACAGTTGGGATGTTCTTGATTTTCTTGTTGTGTTTGACTTTTTCATACAATATTGTGGTAAATTTTGCTTAAGAGGAATCCGTAGAACTTATCAATCGTTCATTATACCTTTTAAAATAAACTAAAGACGTATTATTAAATTCGTATATAAGAAACATTTTCAGCTAGTTGAACGTCGATGTAATTGATATGATCATATGTGTGGAGGTTAGCACGTCTAATTCGGTCAATGCCTTCTTTTGATTTAATATTGTTTAAAAACAAAGAAATTCACAAACAAATGTCAGACATTTCCACAAACTCCTTTTTATTCCACAATTACTTATTAATTATGACAGTAATCAAGTAATTCCAAACATTACAAAAATAACATCATGGTTGTAATGATTAGTTGCTATATGCAACTAAGTGGTTTTGGTTTCTGTCTATTTTATCCAGTGTTGTCTTAATTATTGGATTGTTGTTGATTCGGACTATCTGTCATTGCCTATGTCGATGATGCTTTTTCTCATGTACCCAGTATATGTGAAAAGAAATTGAGTTTCATTGGTAGATTATTTAGATTGGATTATCTGAGAATAGCGATCGTTTTTAGGAATTGGTATAATCAACAAAAACAGTCTTAACTTTAATATAATTAGTAATTTTCTCCAAAAACAGAAGTCTATTGCTAATAATTTTTGATGTTGAAGGTGTTTTATATGATGAAGAATATCTCCCACTTTTAGCGGAAAAACTCCACAAAGAAAACGAAATTTGGGAAATCACTAGACAAGGAATTCAAGGAAAAATTAACTGGGAGGATGGACTTCGAACAAGAGTCGCAGCCTTGAAAGGTATTGATAAAAAAACTTGCCAAGAAGTGTCTGATGCATTACCTATTATGACTGGTGCAAAGGAAGCATGTAGAGTTCTAAAGGCTGCTGGATGGAAACTCATGGCAGTATCTGGTGGGTTTGGACTAATGATGGATAGATTACAAAAAGAATTAGAATTGGATTATGTCTATTCTAACGATTTGATCTTTAAAGATGGAAAACTTGAAGGAGTAACAATCCATGTTGATTCTGATAAGTCAAAATCTGCAAAAATTAAAATTGCTGAATGGGGCGAGAAGAAAGAAGACATTGTTTGTGTGGTTGATGGTGCAAACGATGTAAAATTATTTGATATTTGTGGGTTGGGCATAGCTTATCGTGCTCAAGATATTGTCAAAGATTTGGCTACTGCTACTCTGGAAGAAAAAGATCTCTCAAAAATCTTAGACATTATCAACAAGCATTACAAGTTAGAATTGGAAACTCAAACTCCTGCATAAACAATTTTTTAGTCCATCTTATTGAGATGTTTTACTTGCAAATTATCCCAATTCACATAGAAAAAGAGATTGTTCCTACCGACAATCTTTCCGATTTAATTTTAGCATCCCAACCCATCAAAGAAGGTGATATTATAGTAATTGCACAAAAAATTATTTCTAAGCAGGAAGGAAGACTGATTAAATTATCTACTGTCACCCCTTCGTTACTTGCAGAAGGAATAAGTTCTCAGTATCAAAAAGATCCTCGGATAATTGAGTTAATTTTATCTGAATCAAAACGAATTATCCGTATGTATAATGGCACGCTTATTGTTGAATCTAATAATGGGTTTATCTGTGCAAATGCTGGTATTGATGAAAGTAATGTAGAACAAGGATATGCTACTTTGTTGCCAATGAGT
>JAOUNZ010000176.1 GCA_029880665.1 Candidatus Nitrosopumilus sp. | reverse complement strand
AAAATTTAAAAAACAAAAAGATAACGTGTTTAACACGTTTATTTTCTCATTGCGTCAATTTGACCAGAGGTTACCCAGTCAAGTAGTTCTGCAGATGATGGATTTAGGTCTGCTCTCTGTTTCATCAGATTGTTAACCCAGATCCAGTTTAATTGGTTTAGGAGTGGTTTGTTTGCTTCGTCACCAGCACGTGTTTTAGCGACGACGGCTTGATCTTGTTGTCCTAACCATTCTTGGAAGCTTCTTCCCATGAGGATCGAGTCTTAGCTTACACTAATTAAAGCTTTTGTAGATTCCGTAATAGGTATAATGATCGAGTAAACTCAAGAAGGTTTTAAGGTAGTTAGAAATTATTTTAATTCTTGGATGTTAAAGTTTTAGGTGCTGCTAATGAAGTTGGCAGATCTGGTTTTTTAGTTAATTGTAATGGAACAAAACTCTTACTTGATTACGGAGTATTATTTGGAAGAAGGGGATCACCGCCCCAGTATCCACTCCATGTGAAACCCAAGGATCTCGATGCAATCATCATAACTCATGCCCATTTAGATCATTCAGGAAATGTACCATCACTTTTTGTTAGTGGAAATACGGATGTTTATGGCACCCCTCCAACATTTGATTTATCAAGATTATTGATTGAAGATATGCTAAAAATTGAAAAAAATTCACATCCATTTGATTTGCCTGAAGTAAACAATATGATGAAAAATGCAAAGGAGATAGGATTTAGACAGAAAGTCACAAAAGGCAATGCAACCTTTGAATTAAGAGAATCAGGACATGTGATAGGCGGGAGCACGGTTTTAGTAGAATCAGATAAAAAACGACTTTTCTATACTGGTGATATTAAAACTCATGGTTCAAGAATGCTGCGAGAAATGGATTTAGACATTGGTGAGATTGATTTACTAATCACTGAGAGTACATATGCCAAGACAGAACAGAAACCTAGAAAGGAATCTGAATCTGAATTAATAGATTTTGCAAATGAGGTAATGGACAGAAAAGGGATATTATTCATCCCATCATTCTCAGTTGAACGTTCACAGGAGATTGCATGTATTTTAAGAAGTTCAAATTTCAAACACCGAATTATAATGGATGGAATGGCACTAAAAGTAAATGAGATAATGTTTAGACACCCTGACTATCTAAGAGATCCGCAAGTATTTTCAGACGCAATAAAACATGCAACTTCAATAAGAGAACACTCTGAAAGAAAACGTGCAATGGAAGAACCTTGTGTTGTGATATCACCAGCAGGAATGTTGGTTGGTGGAAATGCAGTCTATTATTTACAACAATTATCTTTTGATAGCAAAAATGGAATAGCTCTAGTTTCATACCAAGGAGAAGGTACTCCGGGCAGAAAATTACTTGACACAGGCACAGTTTCAACAAGAGGTAAGGATCTCAAAGTAGCCGCAGAGGTAAAACAGTTTGAATTCTCAGGGCACGCAGATAGAAAAGAATTGTTTGATATGATTAGGAATATCAGAGGAAATCCAAAGGTATGGGCTGTTCATGGAGATACTGAATCATGTGAAATGTTTGCTCAAGAAATTCACGAAAGATTTGGTTTAGAAACATATGCGCCTAAAGTGAATGATGAAATAACCATCTAATATGTATAAAAATTTGTCAATAGACGTTGAAAATTCAATTAATAGTGGTCAGGTATTTCTATGGAAAAAGAATTACCAATATTGGTATGGGATTAATGGCCAAGATGTTCTAAAAGTAGATGATTTAGGAAATATCAAATCATATCAAAATAATAAAACCGATTTTTTTAGAAAAAGAGATGACATGATGGAAATAGTAAGATCAATTTCAATAGATGACATAACAAAAAATGCGGTAGAAAAATATCTAGGGCTAAGATTACTTGATCAAGATCCTTTTCAATGCTTGATTTCATTTATTGTATCATCAAACTCCAATATTCAGAAGATTAAGAATAATTTAGAAAAAATATCAAAGAAATTTGGAACTAAAGTTAGGTTTGAAAATCAGGAATTTTTTTTATTTCCAAAACCAGAAAAATTAGCAAAAGCATCAATAAGCGAAATTACAGATTGTGGTGTTGGATATCGTGCCAAATTTATTAAAGAAGCTGCAAGCATGATCTTTTTGAAAAAAATTGATTTTGAGTACTTGCAAAAGTGTGATTATCATGATGCTAAAGAAAACATTTGTTTAGTGGCTGGAGTGGGAAACAAAGTAGCTGATTGTGTATTATTGTTTTCCTTGAACAAATTAGAGGCATTCCCATTAGATAGATGGATGATAAGGGTTTTAGAAAAATATTATTCAGATCAATTTCAGATTACAACGAAAACAATTACAGATAAACAGTATGACATTCTTCATGAAAAAATCATAAATCATTATGGGCAATATGCAGGATATGCACAACAATTTCTCTTCAAAATGGAAAGAGAGAATTATGAAAAGAAGTGGCTGTAAACCCTTAAAATGGTAATTAATTGCTAGGTTTTTGGGCCTATAGCTCAGCATGGATAGAGTGCTGGACTTCTAATCCAGTGGTCAAGGGATCGAAGCCCTTTGGGCCCATTTAACAAAATTATTTATTCCAATTCACATGTGATTTTTTGTGAAAGATATTGAATTCGAACTAAATTCCACTGACATTCATCCAAATTCTGAAATTAAAGGCATAATTTCTGTATCATACCCAGGAAGATATGATGGAGTTGTAATTAATACTCAGATTTTGGACTCAAATGAGCATATAGTCTACAAGGAATATAATGGGAAAAAAATATCACAAAATATCTCAAGATTATTTATCAACAAAGATGCAATGCCTAAAAACAAAGCAGAGTTTACCGCAGTAATTAAATTTGAGCCAAAACAGGAACATGAAATAAAATTCAGAGCATCAATAATTGAACAGCATAAAGAAATTGAGAGTCAGATAATTTTTGCAAAAT
>JAOUNZ010000177.1 GCA_029880665.1 Candidatus Nitrosopumilus sp. | reverse complement strand
GATTCAGCCAAAAATCGCGCACACTGTTGAAAGCTTATGCAATTCCGGTACAAACTCAATAGTCTCAGCTTATTCATACATTGCATCAGGACTAGCAAGCATGGTCCTTGTTGCAGGAGCCGAGAGATATGACAGTCCTGGACAGGTATTAGAATGGGACAATTCCAGAGGAGAGTTCAAGCATCCGGTATTTTGGGCATCTATCTTCTCAAAGTCATACAAAAGAGAATATCATATATCGGAGGAACAGCTGGCATTGGTTTCCGTAAAAAATCACATGCAGTCTAAAAAAAATCCGAATGCCCTATCAAACAAAACATACACCGTAGAAGAGGTGATC
The DNA here is from genome assembly GCA_029880665.1 of Candidatus Nitrosopumilus sp. Lineage (GTDB taxonomy): Archaea > Thermoproteota > Nitrososphaeria > Nitrososphaerales > Nitrosopumilaceae > Nitrosopumilus. The sequence continues at coordinate 2,620 of JAOUNZ010000177.1, read as the reverse complement.
AATTCCAAAAAACTAACAGATGATCTGAGACTGTTGGACTGCTCAAGGCCATGTACTGGAGGGGCATCAATTATTCTTGCGTCTGAAGAAATCACAAAAAAGACTACAGATGTGCCAGTATGGATAACAGGCATTGGGCAAAAAACGATATCTGCAAGTTTTACAAAAAACATGTCATTGAGTTCAATGGAATCAACTGCAATTGCAGGAAAAAACGCCTTAAAAATGGCAGACAAAGACATCAAAGAAATAGACGTTGCAGAAATACATGATGCGTTTTCAGTCTGTGAGCCGATGGCACTAGAAGCACTTAATTTTTCCAAGCCAGGTGAAGGCACTGACATGGTAAAGGATCTATATGTTACAAACAACTGCAAAATCAATCCACGCGGGGGGTTAATTGGATGCGGTCATCCGCTTGGCGCAACAGGCATTGCACAAACCATAGAGATCACTCAGCAGCTCAGGTCAAATGCGGGCAAACGGCAGTTAGATAACGTACGAACAGGGCTAGTCCATAACATGTCAGCAGCAGCGACTTCTTCGACCGTGTTGGTTTTGGAAAAATGAGTTTTGAAGCAGAGTTAAGAAAGGGGGAGTTTTTCATCCCTGAATGCAGATCATGCGACAGAGTCATTTGGCCTCCGTCGGAATTTTGCAACCAGTGCTTTGGCCCGGTGAGTTTAAGAAAAAAAGAGTATGAGGGCAAGATCATAGAGTTTTCAAAACAAAACAACGAGTATTTTTGCCTGGTTGAATTCGAGAAAAATGTCAGGGTGTTGGCAAGAACCTTAGAAGAACCAGAAATCGGCAAGAAAGTAAGAATGTCAAAATGCGGGATCTCCAATGGAAGTTATTTCTTCCAGGTCAGTTGAATTTTGTATAGATGTAGGGAGTGTCAGTCAGTTGATCAAATGTCCAAACAGTCGGCAGGGAAACCGTATCTACCACTTTTAGACCGTGCCTTTGAATCAGATCACTCCAACCCCCGTTGGCCAAATTGCCTGAAAGGCTTCTTTTTGAGTCAGTGCCTGCAAACACAATGCCAGTTTTGTGCTTTAGATTTAAGATTGAATTTATCTTGCTGACGATATTGGTTGCCAAGATGTCCCCGCCCATCTGGGCCAGTCCCCCTATGAAGAAAATTGGACGGTTCAGACCCAGGCCGTCATAATCAAACTCTAGTGCGTCTGCACAAACAGGGTTAAAGTTTTGATTTGTTTTTTTGCATATGCTGTTCTGCAATTCCACCAGACCTTCGTCTATTTCCACACTATACGAATGAAATCCGTGAAGATTTGCACAGAATGCGATTCTGCCATCGCCTGAGCCAATGTCTATCAGTTCATCATATCCCAACGCTTTTGCAATTGACGTCATTACATATGCGGACATTATCCATGTAGGATAAAACGGCTGGCAGCTAGATCCGTGCTTGATGCTGTTTAGCCAGTATTCGTTAATGTCCCCCTCATAAACAACACATGGTATACCAGAAATAATTTCTTCAAACGAGTTAAAGTAGATTGGGTTTTTCTGAGCAAAATCATGTAGCAATTGCAAATGATTCTCATCTATTGGAAATTCTTCTGAGGCAGATGATGGGAGTACCTCTTGAATATGTGCGCTGCCGGAATAGTTTCTTGCAAAACTCTGTTTTACATTAGCCAAATTGACAACAAGATCCTCAAGCATGCAAATTGTCAGTCAGATGGGTTTGATAAACTCACTGTCAATCAAGACTCTTCAGACAACAGAAAAGCAATTTCTTGTTCTATTTTTTTCAGTTCAGAAATCACAGATGCTTTTGATCTCTCAGAGTCATCACTCTCTTCCAAAGCAGATTCAGTCAAAATTTGAAAATCAAGATGTTTCAGAGTGTAAAGATAAAGGTCACGTTTGGCCATCAACTTTTCAATGATCACCTCATCCAATACAGAATCAAACAAAACACAGACATTTTATTGATTTGCAATATTGTTCGATGACTTCAGAATCGTTGAATTGACAACAGCCACCGAAATTCATTTCTGAATTATGGTGCGTTTGTTTTAATTATTTTAAAAATGTTGAGATATGTATGACTATTTTCTAATATTTTGTTGAGTTATTGTATAATTACCCACTTTACTATATCCAATACAATGGTAGATGATCGTTGAGAGTAAAAGCCAGATCATTGACAATATCAAAAGCCAAGGTCACAGAGAAATCTAAAACCAACAACCAGAAGGTTGCCAGAACAAGGAGGCAAAGAGGATACCAGTGGGAAGACACAATAGTCAAACGGTTCAACAGTGCGGACAGTTGGAAGGCATTCAGATTAGGCTCTCCAAGCATTGCACTGCCTGATGTGTTGGCTGTAAATACAGAGAACAGTACAATATTTACAATTGAAGCAAAATCTGGCACTAGCACATCCCTTCCTGTACCTGCAGATCAAATAGAGCGATGCCTGTCATGGATTAAGACATTTGACATTTATGAAAAAAGAAACGTGATTTTAGCGTTCAAGTTTCTTTCAAAAAAAAGAATAGGCAACGGAGAGTACGAGGGAAGAGAATTGAGAGAGTTTTTCAAGATATGGGACGAATCACTAGATATTACAGACTGTGTTTGT
>JAOUNZ010000238.1 GCA_029880665.1 Candidatus Nitrosopumilus sp. | reverse complement strand
AGCAGACAAAGCAGCAGCAGACAAAGCAGCAGCAGACAAAGCAGCAGCAGACAAAGCAGCAGCAGACAAAGCAGCAGCAGACAAAGCAGTACCTAAAGTTCAATGCGGTCCTGGAACTATTCTCAAAGATGGAGCATGTGTACTTGATCAAAGATGCGGTCCTGGAACTATTCTCAAAGATGGAGCATGTGTACTTGATTCAACATCAAAACCAACTCAGACTTCTGTAAAAGGAATGGGTAAAGAATTGGTAATGGGAGTGGTGGCAGCATTTGTAATTGCTGGAACTGTTGGACTAATTTTGGGAATAATGTCTAAAGCAAGTAAAAGCAGTTAACCGCAAGACAAATCTTTTACATTCATAATCTTGTCAAAATCAAATCCTGAAATCTGGATATTTGATGAATATGGAATTATTCCTATGATGGGGGTTTCTACATGTATTACAACAATAAGGTTATTGGGATCAAGTCTAATGTCTCCCCCATCAAATTCAAAATCCATTGACATGAAAATATGCTGAGCTGACGTGATCTCTTCTGATGAAAATATTCCTTCTTTTATGGTTGATGAGAATGGATTGACTGTAAGCGGCTTTACCATAAATGTCCCAATATGTTTTGATTCGTAGAATGTTTTTACTTCTAATTTTTCGAAACTTGTCCAAAATGGTGTTGGATTGCAAAACTCAATGTTTCCTGAATTTGACAATGCAAAAAAAGAAAATGTTTCAGGATCGTTCCATCTGTATTCCATCTGCTGCATTCCAAAAATATTCCATCCAGAAATTGCAAAAGGTATGACAATCACTATGATTGCTATTATAGTAATAACGGAGTGTTTATTCATATCTCATTTTCTATCTTTATTGGAAATTCAATGATGTTGTGATTTACTAAATAGTTTATTGCTTTACTGAGCTCATTGTCTGTTATTGATTCCTCTATCCACCAATACCCAATATTTTTTACCCATTCTGGAATCTTTATGTTGTAAACGTTACTTTCATTAATTTCAAAAGGTATGTTGACTAGTTTTTTGTCAACATACTTTTCAAATGCATCCATTAAAAATCCATCTGATATGTTTCCTGAAAGCCAATTAATCATTATAGGTTTGATTAATCCTGGAATGCAAATGTTGTCTGAATCAACTAATTCAAACTCTGCTGTTGTACTACTATTGTCATACTCCACATCTATGAAATATTTGCCTAATGGAAATACATCTTTTTCAAATGGAATCAACGATGGGACTGGATTATCTAAATTTGTGATCTGGATTGGAATTGCACTGCTTCCCTTTCCTGTCTCATCTCTAATGTGTATAATTGCAGGATCTCCTGTAACTTCTGAAACTTTGATTGTATAAAATAATTTTTCACAATAAGCGTATGTTGTCTTCTCCATAGTTATAGAGATTGTTTGCTCTGCATGTATTTGAGGCAAAAATATCATGATACAAAGTGCAACAAACAATGCATATGTTTTCATCAACATCTTTGATTGATCTGCTCAATAAAAATCTCCAATCAATGCTGAGGTATCCTTTTTAACAACTTGAATATACTTAATTTATCGAGTTTTCTGCGGAAGCAAACTCTTTGAGTGTGTGGACTAAAGCCCCACTCAAGAGAATTTTTATTGATTGGTATTATCTAAAATGAAATGTTGATCTTACTTTTATGATTAGATAATTACAAGTTGTCATATTTATGACAACATTAAAATATTATTCTTGACAAATATTGTACCGTGAAGCAAGAATCTGTTCTGGACTCAGTATCAATTCAGGCACTTCCTAGAGCAGAAAGACAAGTCACCTATTTTTGTAGGTTATGTAGAAACTATGGAATAAAAACTAGAAAAGCACATCTTCAAAACTATCATAACGCTTCTCGTGATACAGTGACTAAGCGAAGTAATGGTGATTTAGTAAATACCATATTCATCGAATCAAAATAGTCCTGAGCATTTGAGTTATTAATGGGAATTTTATCAACCCTGTTATGCCTAGTATTCAAGACCAAATCTGGATCAAACTTTGGAAGGAAAACAGTCCTGAA
>JAOUNZ010000175.1 GCA_029880665.1 Candidatus Nitrosopumilus sp. | reverse complement strand
GTTCGAAAAGACACAGCAAAATTCAGAACTGATAGAATATGTAAAGATACTTTGCAGTAATACAGTAGCAAGGGAAATTTCAGACATCCAAGAGACATATTTAAAAAAAATTGATGAAGAGTATCTTAATTCAAAGTAACTATTCAAACAACCAACATCTTACATAGCCAGTTTCAGTTTTAAATTTTGGTGGAAGTTGTTTACATTTTTCAACTGCCACATTACACCTATCTAAGAATCGGCACTTAGTGGGAGGATCAAGTAAGCTGGGAGGACTTCCTTCGATATATTTTGGAACATTGCCATGCAATGTAGGAATAGATTCCAATAGACCCTTAGTGTAAGGATGTTTTGGGTTTTTGTAAATTTCTTGAGATGACCCAAACTCTACTATCTGTCCACCATACATTATTCCAATCTTTTCTGCAATCTCAGATAATACCGCCAAGTCATGCGTAATTAACATAAAGGCCATACCATCTTTTTTGAGATTCTTTAGTAAGTTTACTATTTGTGCCTGAGTTAAGACATCAAGTGCTGTAGTTGGTTCATCTGCAATCACAAATTTTGGTTTTAGGAGAAGAGCCATTGCAATCACCACTCTTTGCTTCATCCCACCACTTAGTTCATGAGGGTATTTTTTTAAAACAGATTCATTCAGACTGACAGCGTATATTGCATCCGAGATTATTTTTTGAGAATCACCAAAGTTATGCTGTTTTGTTATTTCAAGAAATTGTTCATTAATGGTAAAAACAGGATCTAGAGAGTTCATTGCTCCCTGAAAAATCATAGATATTTTTTTCCATCTAAATCTTTTATTAAAATCAGACTCTTGCAGTTCCAAAAGAGGTTCTCCGTCAAAGAAAATATTACCTTTTGTCTTTCCATTTGAAAGCGTTCGAATTACAGACAATCCCAGAGTGCTTTTACCACATGCGCTCTCCCCTGCGATTCCTATTGATTCTCCATCCTTTAATTCAAAATCAACATCGTCAACTGCATATACAGGACCATACGTAGAGTCATATTTTGTTGAGAGTCCATTTACAGATATGAATGTCATGTATTCTTTAGATCCAATCCAGAATTTTTGTTTTACACTAAGGGATATAAACAAGATTATCGGAATGAAAAAGTCGATTCAAATGATACTTCCAATATGTGGTTTTGATGCAAAAAATTCAATTCTTTGTCCCCAATGCGAAGGTAAAGTAGAATCGGGTCAACTAACAAAGGCAGATGTAGATGCATCGATTATTCTTGCAAACATTGCAAGATCAAATAAGGAGATCGAGGATTTTACACTCTATTCATGTAAAGAGTTTGATGGAAATTTTGTTTTGTCATTAGCAAAAAATGATATCATGAAAATAAGGCAAAGCCGTACACTATACAGACAATTTCAAAACCAATTCAGGGGAAAGATTTGGCTTGTTGAGGCAGACGAGACGGACAAGCGGTTTATTGAAGACTTGTTCTTTCCAACCAAAATATTGTCAATTAATGCAGTCTGGGCTCCAGGAGGAATACAAAAGACAAAAGCAATAGTATCTGGAAAATGGACTCCAAAGTTCCCAATAGACACACAAAAAGTAATACAAATTGTAAAAGATGCCCGAAACCTTGACATTGAGATAGAGTTTGAGGATAAAAGATAACATGGTATTTGTAAAAACTCATGATATTTCAGAACTAACTACTGAATTAATTGGAAAACAGGTAATACTTGGAGGATGGATTGAAGATCTTCGAAAACTAGGAAAGATGTCATTTATCACACTTCGTGACGTATCTGGAATATCACAAATCATAGTAAAAGGAGAATTAAACGACAATCTAGCTGATATTAATCGTCAGAGTGTTGTCAGTATCAAAGGAACAGTACAAGAAACCAAATCTCGCGACTTTGCATTTGAGATTAAAGCTGATGAAATTGAAGTGTTAGGAAAAGCAGTTCATCCATTACCAGTGGATCCAATCGGACGACTGGAGAGTAATATAGACACAAGACTGAACCATCGTGCACTAGATATGAGAAACCAGAAGACTGCATCCATATTCAAGTTACGACACCAAGTATTACAATCATTACGTAAAACATTATCGGAGAAAAAATTTATTGAAATTACCACGCCAAAGATTATTGGCAGTGCAAGTGAAGGTGGCGCTGATTTGTTTTCATTAGAATATTTTGGAAAGACCGCATATCTTGCACAGAGTCCGCAATTGTACAAAGAACAGATGACAATTGGACTTGAACGAGTATTTGAGATTTCAAACTTTTATCGAGCAGAGCACTCTCATACAGGACGACATCTAAGTGAGTTTACAAGTGTCGACATTGAGGCGGCATTTATGGATTATAATGATGTCATGAATGTTTTAGAATCATTAGTCTTAGAAGTATACAAGTTTACATCAGAGAATTGTAAAAAAGAGGGAGAAGCAATTGAACATGAGATTAAGATTCCACCATCACCATTTGAGAGAATAACATACATGCAATGCATTGAAGAATTGAAAAAAGAGGGAGAAAAAATAGAGTTTGGAGATGACTTGCTTGATTCACATTTGAGAATCATTGGCAAGAACCATCCAGGATTTTTCTTTTTGATGGACTGGCCTATGAAGCTAAAACCATTTTACATCAGAGAGAAAGATGAAGATGCAACACTATCACGTTCATTTGATTTACAGTATGGATATTTAGAATTGGCATCAGGTGGAACAAGACTGCATAATCCGGAAATTCTGAGAAACAGATTGATAGAACAAGGACTTAATCCAGCCCAATTTGCAGATCATCTCAAGACGTTTGATTGGGGAATGCCGCCACATTCTGGATGGGGAATGGGTTTAGATAGATTAATGACTACACTCATTGGAATTGATAATGTTCGTGAAGTTGTCTTATATCCACGGGATCCAGACAGACTAAGTCCATAATTGGAGATATAATGGATAAACAAG
>JAOUNZ010000174.1 GCA_029880665.1 Candidatus Nitrosopumilus sp. | reverse complement strand
AATATTCAGATGTCATGGGTGAAGGAGGGTCAAAAAATGTCACAATTATTACTCATGTGGGGTGCAAACGATTTTGGAGGCACATTAATCAATGAAAGCATTTCAACATCAGCAGGATCAGAGCATGGACAGATATTAAGACCAAAAGAGATTAAGAGAATAATTAGAGAAATTGGAAGAATACCAGCTGAGAGAAATACGCATTATAAAATTCTGAAAAAATTTGACGATGTAAATGAAAACGATGAAGAACTGGATAAAGCTGAAAACTCACAGTTCGGTTCATATCTCGAACTAATAAAGATTAAAAAATTCAAATATAAAAATCCAAGGAGCGAGTAATTGTCTGCCTTAGAAAAGGCGCTGAAATATTCACAAAAAAGAAAAATTGATGAATGTGAAACAACGAGTGTCAAAAAAAAGATCATTACAGTAAGAATTACAGATTCAGAGATTGTGGAAGTCAAAGAAAACTTTAGCAGAGATTTTGGGATCAGGTTGATTCATGAGAAGAAAATTGCAGCAGTTCAGACCACAAACGAGAAAGAGATAGAAAAATCAATAGACGAAGGATTAAGATCATTAACAAATCTCAAATCCAGAGAATTTTGGAAGGGATTACCATATGAAACACATCAGAAAAGACTCAAAGGAACGTTTGACAAGAAACTAGAACAAATTTCAGGCTCAAAAGTAATTGATATCGCACAAAGTATGATAAATTCATCCAATAACAACAAAATAAATGCGATTACAGGATCACTTAACATTGTATCAGAAGGCTTCGAGTTAAGGAATTCGAACGGATTACATTATGAGGAGAAAGCCACATACATTTCAGGAATCATAAACGCAGAGTCAGAACAAGGAAAAACACCAGTGTCAGGGATTGGATATGATTGTGGAAGAACACTTGCAAATTTCAACACAGAACAAATTGGAGATGATGCAAAAATTATGTGTATAGAATCAATAAATCCACAAAAAATTGATTCTGGAATATATTCAATAATTTTTGAACCATACTCTGTTGGAGAATTACTTGCATTTGTTATAGCACCCAATTTTAATTTTAAAACGTTTTCAGAAAAAAAGAGTTGTTTTTCAAATGACTCTGAAAAATATATTGCAGTTAATGAATTTACTTTAATCGATGATCCGCATAGTTCGGAAGGGATCGGGACTAAATCAGTGGACGATGAAGGTATAGAAACTAGTAAAAACAAATTGATTGAAAAGGGAATTTTCAGGAATACTTTTTCAAACCTTTTTGACAGCTATAAAGAAGAAAGTAAGTCTACAGGAAATGGATTAAGACTAGGATCTCCATTTGGAAGGAGTTCAGAGCCAATGCCAATTTCAGCACCACATAATCTCAGAATTAATTCTGGGGATAGTTCACAAGCAGAGATGATAAAAAATACAAGGCATGGCCTGCTAGTAGGACGACTGTGGTACACATATGCAATTAATCCAATCAGGGGAGATTTTTCATGCACAGCCAGAAGTGGAATCAGAATAATCAAGGACGGAAAAATCAAAGCGCCGGGTAAATCAGTGAGAGTAATCCACAATCTTCCAACCCTGTTGAAAAATATTTCAGAAATTGGAAACAAATCACGAAATGTTATTCAGTGGGCATCATTGCCATCAATAGTGCCATCAATTAAAGTGGAAAATATATACGTAAACAGTATTTAGTGTAAGAATTAGAACTATTTGAAAAAAGTAGCAAACAGATATGCAAAATATCCCACAGACAAACAAATGCCCATAGTCCTATTAATGAACCCAGTTTTTAATGCGATTAGCAAAGATGCGCTAAAAATTATCATGACAGCATAGTCCACATATGCATCAGATGACACTGCCACCCCACCGAGTGCAGCACCTATGCCCATAATCATCAAAATATTATAGATGTTACTTCCAATAATATTTCCAACGCCAATATCAGTATGGCCTTTTTTTATTGCAATTACTGATGTGATTAGTTCAGGCAGTGAAGTTCCAATTGCAATTACAGTCAGACCTATAATCTTTTCAGATAGTCCAAATTCTTTTGCCAAAACCACTGCATTGTCAATTGTTAGTATGGCACCGACATACAAAAGAACGATACCAAGTCCAATGAAACCTACAGATTTCAAATAAATACTGTTTTTTTCTAAAACAATTTCTTCAAGATTTTGTTCTCTTTGTTTTTTCACATCTTTGTAAGTATAAAATGCAAACACACCCAAAGCACCAAGTAACAAAATTCCATCATACTGTGAAATTTCACCGTCAACTGAAACCAATACAAGCAGAAAAGAGACAGCTAACATGATCGGAATATCATTTTTTAATGAAGATTTACGTACTGCTAGAGGAACAAGGATTGAAGCTAAGCCTACCACCATTCCAATGTTTGCAATATTACTTCCAACTATATTTCCCAAAATAATTGCACTGTGCTCTCCGGATGCCGCAATGCTTGATGCAAGCTCCGGTGTGGAAGTGCCATATGCTACGATAGTCATTCCAATTACAAGATTATTTATACGAAATTTCTTTGCAATAGTTACACCTCCACTAACTAGCCAGTTTCCACCAAAACACAACATCGCTATTCCAATTATTGTTAGAACGCCATTTAGAATAATTTCCACAATATGATCCCAATGTATGGTAGTTTAAATGAAATGGCATCACATCGTTTTAACTCTAACGATTTCAGTTAACACTAAAAGCAACTTAGGCGCAGTTTATGACAGACGTAATAAAAGGAATTTAATTATTTTGTATCTTTTTGAGCGTCAATGGCAGAGCGTGCATAATCAATTATTTTCAAGTAGTCGGCCCTAGGTTCTGTGCTAATCATAAAGAGATCATTGGAATTAATAGGGATGCTTATCAAAGAGACTTTATCATATTCAGTAACAGCAGATTTCTCATGTCCAATACGGTATGCCAGATTAGTATTAAGATCTCTTTT
>JAOUNZ010000173.1 GCA_029880665.1 Candidatus Nitrosopumilus sp. | reverse complement strand
AATGGCTAATGTGCCAGACCCTAATACATAAATATTTCAATTTATCGCATTAAAGGTCACCTATATATGAAAATAAAAAGCTGTTGTTCATGAGGGAGTCGTCTTATCTCTTCTCACTCTTGAAGGTAGTCATTTTTAGCAAGCTACACTATTGGAGTCAGCTCCATGTACTTATCCATTGCCAACAGGCATGGGAAGAGAGCAGATATCACCCACCTCAATGCATTTCGTTTCTACAACTAGAAATCTTCAGGTTTCTATAGAGGACCAACTTAAGTGTTATGGTATACCCTGGAAGATTTTCATGCAGCAGAGAAATGCACTGACAGTGAGCAGCATGATCTTCTTCTAGCTGTCTGCCCCATGGGGAGACGCCCTCTTTCTCTTTTCTGCCTGTTTTTGTTCTTTATGGAAACTTTCCAACTTAGGCTGCACTTTTCTATATGGGACAGACTTGTGTGGTGCTCAAATATAGAGTGGCATATATAATGCCACCTAAGTCACACCGACTGATAATCACTGTGGAGGATTACCTAAATATGATAGTGCATAAATACGTATTCAGTAGAACTGCATTCTCAGCAATGGTACTGCCAACGTATATAATTTGCCATCAGATTAAATGGCCTGTGGGTTCATGACCGCCATTTGGAACCGAGAACTATAGTGCATTTCACGTCGAATTCAATTCACGTGCAGAATACTTTCATTTTCACACTGCTATAGAAATCGGGGTACTAAACTGAAGTAAACCGGTTCAACTAGTTGATGATTATCTAGCGTAATGGTGCATGTTGGCCAGTGACATATGTCACTGTATTGACCCATACAGGTGGTATACCCCACATTGACGTGGGTATCGACAACAGAATATAGTATATGCAGCCTATTTTAATGCATTCTAATTCCATGAGGGTATAGAAAATCTTGAAGCGTTACTTTAAAATCTAAAATGCAATATATTAGGATACCTTGCTGTCAGATCAGGGAGCCTGGGGACTCCTTTTTAATCAACTAGGCTCTAGTGGTCTATCCCATACGGAGTCGCCTTCTCCCCATAGCTGTTTTTTCCTGAACATACTTTATTCTAGCAAGCGATAGTGATTGAGTCATTTACATGTACATAGCCAGACTCAACAGGCAGGCATAGTGTGTAGATGGCAACCATTGCTTGCGGTATTCTGATTTCTACATGGAGCCAACTTAAATTTTCTTTTAATGTGGAAGAGATATGCATAGGTGGTGCGCTGACAATATACTGTCTACAACAGCAACGATAAGTGTTCGGCATTGAAAAGGAGACATTGTTTTGACAATTTTGCAAATAGCAACGACCAGTACTAATTAATCGGGCCATAGGCTGGTACATAGACTAGGCAGCTTGCATGGACAGGCATGGGCACCGATCCGATATAATGCACCACTCATCCTAATGCATCTTTTTATGAATGCAGTCAGTGACATAAAGTTACGCTTATGTCCCTGGAGTGTTAGTGCTCTGGTAAAGTGTAATAAGCACTACTATTTAGGCCATAGACACAGAAACTGAGAAAGCTGGACTGGGCAAGCATGACTAATGAGAACAGCTATATGCATGCTGTACTACCCAGTCCAATGTATTTTGTTTCATTGAGGATATAGAACACTATGATGTGTGGCTGCGAAATATGAGATATATTATGTTGCCACACACTGGGATGGACTGTTTATGGTGCATTGATGAGCCTTTTTAAGCATTCTGCTTCTAGCTGTCCACCCCATGGGGAGATGCCGTCTCTCTTCTCTGTCTGTTTTCGAGAAAACATATAGACTTGTATTTTATGGAAACTGCCCAACTTAGGTTGCATTTTCCTATATGGGACAGACTTATGTGGCACTCTAATATAGAGTGGCATATATAATGCCACCTAAGTTAAATGGGCTGAAAATCACTGTGGGGAATTATTTAAAAATGATCTTGCAGAAAAATGGTATGCGTTGATATTCTAGTGAATCAGAGCAAAACTGAACAGTTATCCAGATCAGTACGAGAGCACAAAACATGCTGACAGAAAATAAATTAAGTCATCTAAGTCATCCCATTTTGCTGCGTTCATCGCAGGACAGTTCACATAAACGTGAATATATATAATTTTTTCTGTCAATCGTTTTATAACTGACTGCACCCATAGGGAGTCTTTGGAGTGTGTTTTCATAGAAATGACCTCTATGTACCCAGATATCTTATCTTAGTCATGTGCATGTACTTAGCCAGACTCGACTGGGCTGGGCTGCGCAACTGACACCCATTTAAATACATTCTGTTTCTCTAATGGACAATAGTCAAATTTTTATATGCAATCGACTTCCTTGGCTCACTGTTTAAGATTTCCATGGAGCGGAGAATTGCATAGACAGTGAACAGGATAGAAATGCCAGATACTAGATTACTGAATGTAGTAAGCATTATTATTTAGGCTATAGGCAGATATAGTGTACCAGTCATTACCAGTGTACCAGTTATTATGCACGGTATTGCTGGTTAATATACATTAGTTAGACCACCCGAGCATCAGATATATATACACAGTGTGTAATCAATTTTAGCTTTTTCTGCTTTGCAATTCCACTAGAATAGGGTTTCTAATTTAAACCAACTTAGGTGGCATCAATGAGTGGACAACCCCAATTTCTATATGAGACCAACTTATGCAACACCGCCACCTAAGGTGTGTATAATATAGAAATGTGGCGAGGAGGTGACAACTACAAAAAAAATTTCCGTTTCTATATGAAACCTACTTATGCAAAATCATGTTCTAGCCTTTAAGGAGGCTAAAAATATCCTCCACAGTGATTTTCAGCCCATTTTACTTAGGTGGCATTATATATGCCACTCTATATTAGAGTGCCACATAAGTCTGTCTCATATAGAAAAATGCAACCTAAGTTGGTCAGTTTATATCTATATATACATACACAAACATATATATATACACATATAT
>JAOUNZ010000007.1 GCA_029880665.1 Candidatus Nitrosopumilus sp. | reverse complement strand
ATAGAATTGATATACAAATTGTATTTTTTCATGAGTTTTAATTACAGGTGGATCCCATGATAGATTGACTTCTAAGGCTAGATCTGGAGTGTATTGTAATAATGGAAATTTTATTTTTGCGCCAGTTGCATCATGAGGATAGTCTGGAATTTCTTTTTCAATTATTAGAATACCTTCCATCCAAGGATGAATGGTACAATAATATGAAAAGGTGCCAGATTCTTCAAATTTGTAGGACCATGATTCTCCTGGCATGAATCGGCCACTGTCAAAAATTCCGTTAGGAGTTCCAAAATTATCACTCATCCATCCAAATCTTCCTGAACCTTCTCCACTGGTAACTGTGTGACCTTCTCTATCATCATTATACCAAGTAATTGTATCGCCAACAAGAATAGACATCTGAGGAGGATCATACCAGACAATAGCAGGAGTGTTTAATTCAGGATTGTATGCTCCAAATGGAATATCAACTACATATTCTTCAGCATGAACAATAGATGTTGATGCAAAGGCAAGAAATATCATAAATAAAATTAGAAATTTCATGTTTTTTAGACAGGAATTAGTTAATTAAATACTTCATGTTGTTTTCATTAATGCGAATGATTACCAACTTAAAGAATTACTATCAGGCATAAAAAAACGCGGAAATGCTAAAAACCTCGATATTCATATAAAATGAAAACTGAAATAAATTGTTGATCTCGTTTAACCTTGGTAAAAAACTCATTTTTTTGGTACTAATTGTATCAGTTATTGTTCTTTCAATTACAGGATTTCTTAGTTTTAATTATGCAGATCAGATTCTAAAGGAAAGAGCAGGAGATCAACTGTTAGGAGAATCAACTGTACGAGGAGATACTCTAAGATTGCTTTTTGAATCAAGAATTGAGCAGAATAATATTCTTGCAAGTGATCCAATGATTCAACTTTTAATTTCACAAATGAATGATGTCCCTGAAAATGAATTTAAAGAGATCAAAGAGATTAATCGTAGAGACTTTTTAATTCAAATTCAGGCATTTCAAGAACTTATAGGATTTTCCATAGGATTTGAGGATGTAAAAATAATTGGTAACAATGGAAAAGTTTTCTTTTCTCTTGTAGGTAATTCGGATGAGGATTTTACTGAAAACCCATTTTTTCAAAGAGGATTAAAAGAATCGTTTATTAAATTTGAGCCTACAGAGTCTGGCAAAAAAATGGTTGTTGTCTCACCTGTTTATACAAATGATAGTAAAAAGGGAGATGAGCCAATTGGGGTAATAATTTCAAGAATGCGAACAGCGGCAATAGACAATGTTTTCCAAAATAGAAGTGGATTAGGAGAAACCGGAGAATCGTATATCGTAAGTGATAAATTTTTGATGTTATCTGAATCTAGATTTTATGATGATGCAGTGTTTAATCAGAAAGTAGACACTTTAGGTGTACAAAAATGCTTCAACGAGGGTGAAGATTATTTAGGATTTTATAAAGATTATAGAAATATTACAACCTATGGTTCATCTTATTGTGCAGATGACTTAGGGATTGTTTTGGTAGTAGAGATTGATAAATCAGAAGTAGAAAAGCCGATAAACATCCTTCAAGAAAGAATTTTTCAAACAGGGATAATAATCACCATAATCATGGGTGTTATTGCTTTTGTAATATCAAAATCAATTTCCAAACCATTAATAAAATTAAAAATAGCGGCAAATAAAATTTCAAGCGGAAATTTTGATGTTAGAACCAACATCAAAACTGGAGATGAAATTGAAGAATTATCAAATGCATTCGATTCAATGGCACAAAAGCTACAAGAATCATTAATAGAGATCAAACAAAAAGAAGAGGTCATTAGGCAGCTTGAAGGAAATATGTTGCTAAAATTTTCTCAACATGAACAAAATGATTGTGTTGGAGTAATTGACATGTCAGATTCTACTAGAATATCATCTAAATTATCTGATCAGGATATTACCAAATTGTATGAAATATTTCTAAATTTTATGGCAAAAATTATTCAAGAACATAATGGTCAAGTAGTTAAAAATATTGGGGATGCCCTAATGTTCAGATTTTCAAAGATCAACATTAAAGATGATGCAATATTGAAAAATATTTTAGAATGCTGTTTATCTATGATTGAAGCTCATGGGAGATTACAAGTACAGCTCACAGCTGCAAACTTACCTAAATTAGATTACAAAATTAGTTTAACATATGGTTCTGTAAAGGTGGCTGAGAGTACTACTTCGCATATCAGCGACATCTTTGGTCCTACAGTCAATCGATGTTTTAAGATTAATTCTCTTTGTCCAAAAAACAGTTTAGTTATTGGTGAGAATATGTATAAAATGGTAAAGAAACTTACTGGATACGAGTTTATGGAATTATGTGTAATTGAATTAAAGCAAAAATATGATTATAACGTATTTGAAGTTAGAAGGGCAGGATTGGATGGATTTGGAAGAAAATAATATACTTACCAGCATAGATTCGTCCTTTTTGAAAAATTGAAGGTCTTAATTAGTTAATTTTTTGAAAAACCTAATTTTGAGGCCCAACCAGTTTTTTGTTTTTTAATAGGTTTCTTGGAGAGATTATCTAACATTTCATATGTAATTGTAAATCCATGTCCAACCATAGTAGCATCTTTTAAATAATTTTCTTTGTTTGGAACAAATTCATCAGCTAAATCTTTAATTCGTTTAGTTTTGAGATCAAACATTCTAATTTTTTTACCATTTTCAAGTTTGATTATTGCATCACCGCTTAATCCTTGAATTGAAAAATTTTCAAAAAATCGTATTGAACCACCTTGTTTTAATTCAATTGTAGAATCATAAGTGAGTTTACCTCCATAAAACAAAATTTCACGTGCAGATAGTGTTACATCATCTTCAACATTAAGAACAATGATAGAATCAGCTTCTAGTAATACAGTATTAACAACATTTTCAGCAATAATCTTTCCATTTGGAGCAGAGATACATGTTTTATGTTCCTGGATTTGAAAAATGCCTACTCTTCCGTCTAGATCTTCAACTCTATATTTTCTACCATAAACATTTCCTACGACAACATTTCCATGATCAACAGTTAACCTAGCACCATTATCAATTTTGTATTTATTTTCTAAAGGATCAATAAATTTGAAATCTCCTTTAGTCAAATGGATATTTGTTTGATATTCCTGTGTCCATGATGGACTGGTTATACTTCCTTGCATAATTATTGGACCATCATAAGTTAAACTTCCTGCCATAAAATTTCCTTTAATTGATAAAGTACCTGTTGCTTTTCTTTCTAATTCCATTTCACCAAGAGTTTTTGATCCAAATAATCTGATTCCAGTTGAATTAGTTCTGTTTAGTGCAGCTGCCCATTCTTCAGCTGTTTTCATTTCTTTGAATAATTCTTGACCAAGTATCTGATTTTTCCTTCTAACATCAGATTCAGTATCTTCAGAATAAACTCTTGAGTTTTTTATTTTTTCAATATCGGTATCAGGATATTTTTTTCCAATTTTTAGATCGTCATATGCTTGTTTAATTTTGATAAATTGTTCATTTTCTCCTCCTCGATCTGAGTGAAATTGAAGGGCCAATCGTCTAAATGCATCTCGAATTTCTTTTTCAGTAGAACCTTCAACTATTCCTAAAATATCGTAATTATTTTCTACCATTACTTACACCATTAAAGTTATTTCTTTATATCTTCCATACTTGTAGGTTATTACATATAAAACATCAAGGATTTAAAAACATACAAAAAATAAGATCTGCTTATTTTACAATTAATACTGGGATCTTTGTTTTGTGCATGACATAATTTGATGTACTTCCAAGAAATGTCTCTTTAGCTCCACCTACTCCTCTAGCGCCAATAACGATCATGTCAAATTTTCCTTGTTGTGCAAATTTAACAATTTCAGAGCCAGTGTGACCTCCTCCAGTTTTATATTTAAAAGTGGCACCAGCTTTTTGAGATTTGTTCATTGCAGGACCAATAGCTTTAACGGCTTTTTTCTGTGCATCGTCTTTCATTTTTTGCGTATATTTTATTCCTGCTGTTAGGGGCAAGTGAAATACGTAAAAACCTGTGATTTCAGAATCACATCCTTTTGCAATTTCAATTGCCCTGTCTAATCCTCTAATTGAGTTCGCAGAACCATCAAGAGGCACCAAAATTTTATTGAATTTTACCATGTTGAAGTTTCAAATGATTCTAATATAAAATGGATCATTAATTTTCAAGATTAAGGTTACAAAATATAATCAAAATTGAAAATTATATCTTCTCTTTTTATACAAAATATCTTGCAAGAAAAGAATGTCAATAATTGATTTTTCAAATAAGCCTATTTCGATTCTGAAAAACTCATCAATTTCAGACGCCATTAGAATGCTATTAAACACAAAAGTTAGCAGATTAGTTGTTGTTGATAGTGGTAAACATATAGGAATAATTACTGAGAAAGATATTGGTTTGTTTTTATTTTCTGAAACTTCGATTCAAGGACTGGAAGATATACCTATTACAAAAATTATGAAATCGATTAAATTTATAGATAAAGGAATTACTCCTAAGGAATCTGCTCGAATTATGATTGAGAACGGTATTAGTTCATTGGCTATTGGAGAAAATGAAAAAGTTGAAGGAATTTTTACAAAAAGTGATCTCATAAGATTTGTCGCTAAAAACTTTCCAGGTAAAAGGAGGGTAATGGATTTTATGACTCATGATTATGAATTTACTCATACCGCTGCTCCTTTGTACAAAGTTGTAAGAAAGATGTTAGAAAAGAAAATATCAAGAATTATTGTAAAAAACCAGAATGAGGAAGCAGTAGGGATAATATCATTTAGAGACTTGTTTAGAATTTCAATTGAACTTGGAAGTGAAGAAGACTATTCTGAATTCAGTATTACAGATAATATAAGACATGGATTTCTTTCAAAAGAAGGATTTGGGAATATTTCGTTGGCAAGAGACATAATGACTAAAGGACTAATCACAGTAAAATTTAATGAGGATCTGGCTGCTGCGTGTGAAATTCTTTTGGAAAATAATGTTAGTGGACTAGTTGTACTTGACGGCAATAATGGCATTTCAGGAATTCTCAGTAAAACTGATGTGACCAAAGCCCTAGTATCAATATGAAATGGCATTTTGATGATTTTATTTATGGTTCAATAGATGGCGCGGTAACAACTTTTGCCATAGTTACAGGTGTAATTGGAGCATCACTACCTGCAGGAATTATTTTAATTTTAGGATTTGCAAATTTAATTGCAGATGGATTTTCAATGGCTGCTGCAAATTATCAAGCGTCAAAGGCACGAAATGAATTTGTTCAAATGAAAAGAAGACAAGAAGAGTGGGAGATTGATAATTTAGCAGAACAAGAAAGAAATGAGATTAGAGAAATTTACAGAGAAAAAGGATTCAAAGATGAACTACTTGAAGATGTTGTACAAATCATTACATCGAGAAGAAAAGTTTGGGTAGATACAATGATGAAAGAGGAACTTGGATTAATTGAAGATGAAAAGAACCCAATGGATAGTTCTGTGAGTACTTTTATTGGTTTTAATATAATAGGATTAATTCCACTAATACCATTCATAGTTTTTATGATAATTGGAATTGAAGAAAACTCGGAGGCTTTCACTTATGCTGCAGTTTCTGTTCTTGTTGCATTTTTTCTAGTAGGGATGATCAAAGAAAAAATGGTTAAAAAATCAATGATACGTTCAGGTATTATCACATTAATTATTGGTGGGATTGCAGCAATTGTTGCATATTTCGTAGGGTACGGATTAAATTTCGTTGTTTCTTAAGATTGGTAAATGTCTGAATTAAAGCGCCATATGGGACTTTTTCAGCTTACAATGTATGGCGTTGGATTGATTCTTGGTGCAGGAATTTACGTACTACTAGGCGAAGCTGTAGGTTTTGCTGGAGATTCAGTGTGGATTGCATTTGTTTTAGGATCGGTTGTAGCATTATTTGCAGGATTTAGTTATGCCGAATTATCATCAATATTTCCAAAAGCTGCAGCAGAATATGTTTTTGTTAAAAATGCCTTCAAAAGTAATTTTTTTGCATTTCTGATAGGATGGTTAACATCGATTACATCTATCATTACTGCTGCTACGGTATCATTGGGATTTGGCGGATATTTTGCTGAGTTTGTAGATGTTCCAATTATTATTTCTGCTATTGGCTTGTTAGTTGTTCTTTCTGTAGTAAATTTTATAGGAATAAGAGAGTCTGCTTGGACTAATACTATTTTTACATTAATTGAAGCTTCTGGATTAATACTAATTATTGTAATTGGTTTTACATTTAGTAACCCAGAACCAGTAAGTTATCTTGAAAGCCCATCTGGATTTACTGGAATAGTTATTGCGTTTGTTTTGATATTTTTTGCATTTATTGGGTTTGAAGATATGGCAAATATAGCTGAGGAGGTAAAAAAGCCGAAAAAAATAATTCCAAGAGCAATAATTTTGTCGGTTTTAATATCCGGAATAATATACATACTAGTTTCTTTGGCGGTAGTTAGAGTAGTAAATTGGGAAGAGCTTGCTACTTCAGCAGCACCAATGGCATTAGTAGCTGAAAGGGGTCTAGGTTCAGAGGCTCACATCTTACTTTCTTCCATTGCACTTTTTGCCATAACTAATACTGTTTTGATCACAATTGTTGCAGGATCTAGAATGTTTTATGGGATGGCAAGAGAGAAAGTTTTTCCTCAAATACTAGAAAAAATTCATTTCAAAACAAAAACACCATGGATTGCAGTTATTGTGATTCTGATTGCTTCAATAATATTTACATTGGTAGGAGATATCGTAATTGTTGCAAATATTGCAGTTTTTGCAATTGTGATAACTTTTGCATCAATAAATTTGGCAGTAATTGTTTTACGGTATACAGAACCTGATATTGAACGAAAATTTAAAGTCCCAATAAACATTGGTAAATTTCCTATACTTCCATTATTTGGAGTAGTAATTTCAATCTATATGGGTTTTCAATTTGAAATTGAAATCATACTTGCAGGGATTTCGATAATTGGAATAGGCGGAATATTTTTTATTATTTTTAAGAATAAAAAAATTGATAGTGATATTAAAGAATAAATTTAAAAGGACAAAAATTGTGTTTGTTTTTATTTCATATCAGAATATCTTATACGTAATAATGTAATCAAACCAACGTGCAATTAAATGAATTTGATTTATGAATTATATTTGGTG
The DNA here is from genome assembly GCA_029880665.1 of Candidatus Nitrosopumilus sp. GTDB lineage: Archaea > Thermoproteota > Nitrososphaeria > Nitrososphaerales > Nitrosopumilaceae > Nitrosopumilus. The sequence continues at coordinate 8,410 of JAOUNZ010000007.1, read as the reverse complement.
CGATAATTGGGATTTCATTATCTATTGATCTTGGCCTTATAAACAAAATCAGGTCTAAACTCAAAAATAAATTTGAAAGCGTAGAAACAATTAACACTGATGAGGAGTTATCATTCAAACAATCTCTAATATGAAGTGTGATTTGGATAATTCTTGCAGGGATTTTTGCATGGTCATTTTCTTGATATTTGGTGAGCATAAAACATTAGAAGTTTTTACAGGATATGTCTTAGAAGAATCTCTTAGTATTGATAACATGATGTTATTTTTACTTGTTTTTACAACAATAAGAATTTCTTACAAATATCAAAAAAGAATCCTTTCAGTAGGAATTCTCAGTGCAATATGTATGAGAATTTTTGTAATTTTGATAGGTGCATCATTACTTGATAATTTTCATTGGATGATCTACGTATTTGGAGTAATTTTATTGGTTGGGGCTTTTAGAATGATATTTCAAAGAAAAGAAGATAAAATTGATCTTGAAAAAATATGGCAATCAAATTTTTAAAAAAATTTATGTCTGTCAGAACAGAAATGGCTGAACAGAAATTTTTTATTAAAATAAATGGCGTATTATATGCCACGCTTCTTTTTGTAGCATTAATAATTATTGAAATGACTGATCTGGTTTTTGCAATGGATTCTATTCAGCTGTTTTGGCAATAACTACTGATCCATTTATTGTAATTACATCAAATATTTTTGCAATTTCAGGTCTCAACATTATATTTTTTGATAAGTAATGTGATTCATAAATTATATTATCTTAAAATAGGTTTGATTGTTTTATTGTTTTTTATATCTATAAAGATGATAATTTCTGAATTTTATAAAATTTCAACAATTGTGTCGTTCATAATCATTGCTTCGATATTAAGTGCAGTAATCAGTGCATCAATGATTAGGACATCTAAAATTAATAATAAAACATGACACTGAATTTTAAAAAATGATAGTATATGTCAAACACTAATTATTTCTGTTTAGATCTTACGATTGCAATTATTGCAATACTGATACCAATAGATCCTAGCCCAATACCCACATATTCTATGTTTGTGGGTTTTTCTTCAAGGTTTTTTACTGATTCTTTCAAATTATGCATATCTGAAATCAATGCAGTATGACCATCAATAATTTGATTTAATGTAAGATCTGTTGGTTCCGGAAATTCAATGTATGAGCGTTCTTCGACTTTTGGAGGATGCATTGATAGACTGATCGGTGTATCTTTAATGGTTCCCAAAATATTTGCTTGATAAAATCCAGAAACAGTTGGATTGACAAATGCATAATATTTTCCTGAAATGTTATGATCAGGAGATAATGGAAGCATAATACTTTCATCTTGATATATCAGTTGGATTTTAATCGTTTTTTTTAATTCCGGAATTCCGTTTTTAAAAACTTGATCTTTTAGATCTAAATCAGGTTCAAGTGGACTAACATAGAATTCAATTGCATTGGTTTCTCCGGAAACAACAGGTTCATTCATCCAACCAATTTCTACTCTATATGGACCAACAGAATCAATTGTATGTGCATAAGCAACTCCAGAAAAAAATGACGTGATTAATAAAGATAATATGAAGACTTTGAATTTCAATACTAAAAAAGTACAAATCTTATTTTAAAAACCTTTTAGTTAATTTCATCATAAGGATTTGATTTTAGGATTTTGTTATTTGTAATGGTTATGCATCTGCATACATCGAAACTTCCCATGCCGTTGGAGTTTGTGCAAACGAGGTATATTCTTTGTATTTTATTTCTGTGTATGCATTAAGAAAGTCTTGTGTAAAAATGTCCTCTAAGAAATTTGAATCACTGCCCAAAGAATCAAGTGCGTCCTTTAAAGAGACTGGCAAGGAGCCAATTTTGTATTCTCGTTTCTTTTCTGAAGAAAGCTTATACACATTTTCTTTAACAGGATCACCAGGATCAATTTTATTTTTAATTCCATCTAATCCTGCTAATAACAATGCAGCTTCTAAGAGGTAGATGTTTGCAGTTGGATCTGGTACACGATATTCGATTCTTTTGCTTTTTTCTTGATTTCTATTATACATTGGAACTCTAATTGCTGCAGATCTATTTCCTAAACCCCAACAAACATTAACAGGTGCCTCAAATCCAGGAACAAGTCGTTTGTAGGAATTTGTTGTAGGGTTTGAGATTGCACATAAAGCTGATGCATGATTCAAAATTCCACCAATGTAATATCTTCCAGTTTGACTCATTTGTGCTTGATTATCATCTTTATCATACATTACATTGATTTTTTCATTCCATAAGCTTTGATGAGTATGCATGGCTGATGCATTATCACCAAAAATTGGCTTAGGCATAAAAGTTGCAACTTTATTTTTTCTTTTAGCCTTAACTTTAACTAAATTTTTGACTGTAATTACATTGTCTGCCATGATAATCGTTTTATCATAAACTAAATTGATTTCACATTGACCTGAAGTAGCTACTTCATGATGTTCTGCCTCTACTTTTACTCCAAAATAATTATATAAATCATCACAAACATCTTTTCGAAAAGTATTGAGTGTGTCTTTTGGTTGTGATGGATAGTACCCTTCTTTAAGATCTATCGCAGTACTTACATTTCCTTTTGCCCAAGGTGACTCTTTAGATTCAATAGAGTAACCAGATCCACCTCCAGAATGAGTTGCAGCGTAGGGAGATGGATAAACATTGATTGCATCAAAAATAAAAAATTCAATCTCAGGACCCCAATTAGTATGAGTCAATCCGAATTTTTGGAGTTTCTCTACTGCCTTTTGTGCAATGCCTCTTGAATCTCGATTATATCTTGACTCTTTATTTGTACTGCCATCATATATATCACAAAATATTCTTGCGTTCTTTCGATTTCCAGGATCATAATCATTTGGAAGAATTTTAAATGAATTTGGATCTGGCATTAAAATCATGTCAGAATCATTTATTCCTTTGAATCCAACAATTGAACTTGCATCTAACTTTTCAAGACCGTTAACAAAACTGTTTTTGTCAATTGCATAACTAGGCATTCCAACATTATGAAGTTCACCAAAAATATCTACAAACCAAAAATCAATAAATGATATGTTTTCATCTTGTATAGTTTGTAACACTTGATCTGAGTTCATTTGATATTTCTTGTAAATTAGTTTACTAATGTTATCTTGTAAGATAGATTTGTCAAGTTAGTCAGGTTAATTCTAAGATTCTGGATAATCATCTAGTGGATTAGACTTTTTGAAATTTTTCATCTCCTCATCAAAGAAGAATTTTTCAGTAAGTGCAGGTTTCAAATCGTCTAACCAAATTGCTTTTTCATCATACTTTGCAAAAAATGGAATTTGTACCCAGGCAGGATTTCTACCTTGTAAAAATCTCAAAACAATTACTTTTTGATTGTTGAGATCTGCAGTTCCAATAATATGCACTTTGCCTGGAGTTGCAGACATGCTTGGTCCACGAACGGTTCTAGCTAAACCACTTACTGATGAATATGCCTTTTTGAAAATCTGATATGCTTTGACTAGTGGAAGGCCAAAGTAATGTTGGGCACCAGTATCTCTAACTACAAACATGTAATATGGAATACATCCCAATTGAACCTGTTTACTCCACATTTTTGCCCACATCTCTGCATCATCATTAATGTGCGCTAGAAGAGGTGATTGGGTTCTAATTTGAGCACCAGTTGTCCTTACTGCCTTTATTGCTTGTTTTACAGCATCTGTTGATAATTCATTCAGATGATTAAAGTGAGCCATAAATGCAAGATGTAGTTCATGATCAGTAACCTTTCTAAAAATATCCAACATTTCTTGAGAATCAGAATCTGTCAGAAATTTATAAGGCCAGTATGCAAGTGATTTTGTTCCAATTCTAATTGTTTTTAGATTTGGAAGTTTTGCATCAATTAATACATCAATGTATTTTGAGAAAACTTTTGCTTTCATAATCATTGGATCACCACCTGTAAAAAGCACATCAGAAATCTCTGGACGCTCTCTAACATATTGAACAAGTTGTTCTCCCTCTTGCATTGCAAATTTCATTTCATCCATTCCAACAAATTGAGGCCACCTAAAACAAAAGCTGCAATATGCATGACATGTCTGACTTTGGCTAGGAAAGAAAAGACAAGTTTCCTTGTATTTGTGCTGCATTCCATATAATTTGGTTCCATCTTTTAAAGTCGGAACGTTGAGATCCATTTGACCTGCAGGATGTGGATTTAATTGTAAACGAATTTCATTTGCAATTGCTGTTATTTCGTTTTTGTTCAAGTTATTTTTTAAAGCATTTGCCATTTTTTCATAATGCTCTGATTTTAGCATGCCTTTTTGAGGAAAAGTTAGAACAAATATTGGATCATTGGGAATATTATTCCAATCGATTAATTGTTCAACAACGTAATTGTTTGCTTTAAATGGTAAAACATTTCCTACAACTTCCATTTCAAATTGAGTTTCTTCACCAAGATTCTGTATTTGTGGAAGAGTACGAAAATTAGACAAAGTATATGATTTTAAAGATGGTGAATTGTTCCAAACTGTAGTTTGATGGGTCATTTAGTAAATAATACATTTGCCCCTGTTAAAGGTTACAGAATTATTTAGGCACAAAAAATTTTAAATTTATAAAAATTTTCATTTATAACAATAGATGTTAACATTTGTATTCTAGAAAATAAGGAATTAGTATAAATGGCTGAAGATGAAATTATTGGAGCAGTTACAGGACAAACAGATGCATTTCAGAACGTTTTTCAATTAATTGCTTCATCTGAGGCATTACAGATTGCGTTTACAGTATTGATTATTGGAATTGTGGGAATTGTTTTAGTATATCGTTTTTTTTCAAACTGGGTTAAGACTCAAAAATTTAACTATGTAAGACCTCATCTTTCAAGGTTTGTTAGAGTTGGGGTTTTGCCATTTTTTGCAATTATTTTGATAACTAGCATGAATGTATACATTCAATCTTTTGATCTATTTAATGAGGAAGTATTACCAAATTCTGAGAAGTTAGTTGTCACAAATACAGATGGGGAGATGATAATAGGAAAAAATGAGAGGATTTTAACTCCTGCTGAAACTTTTTCAAAGATTCTAAATTCAATCAACATATTGGTAATTGGGTATTCGATTGCACATCTAATTCCTATAATTATTACAAAACGAACAAAATCTGATCTTGAGCGAGAAGATTTTGAAGCTTGGAAAGATATGAGAGGATTTCTTGATGATGATGGTGATCTATTTCATAAATTTTTCAAATGGGTTCCACCAAAAAAAACACCAGATGATATTTCAGACGAAGACTTTGAAAATAATCTCAAAACAGAAAACGGAAGAAAATTCCTTGAAGAATTTAGAACCACTAAAGGATTGCCAATTGGGAGTTATGAACAATTAGTAAAAGATCCATTTGAAGAGTGGAAAAAATCTGAGAGAGCAAAATATACAGATTATTTGGAAAAATGTGTTTCTGGAGATAATCAATCTGGGAAGAAATTGAGATTAGGACAAGAAGAAGAGGAGGTTTATCCAATTGATACATGGAGGGAAGAAAAAAGATTAGAGGGGTTTGAACCAATAGTTCCAGGTGGAAGACCGCCAGGCTATGCAACTAGAAAAAGAAAGAATCTTCCAAAATCTATTTCTCAGATTTTACCTTTAGGAATTTTTGGTGCTGTGATTATCGGCATAGTAAGTTGGTGGGGCATAGATTTGATAGTACTTGCTACTGCTACAGGGGGCTTAGCTATAGGAATTGGTTTGGCACTACAAGAGACAATGCAAAATTATTTTGCATATATTTTGATTCGAAAAGACAAAATATTTTCTGAAGGTGAACGTATCAAGCTTGATACTGGGTATAATGGCTATGTACATAAAATTACACCAAGGGTAACATATGTTCGAGATGCACTGAATGAATCGTTTGCAATAATTCCTACAAGACAATTAGTAAGTGCTCAGATTATTAATTACTCTAAGGAAATCAAAATGGTTCCAGCACTTGTGGATGTAGGTGTTTCATATCTTAATGATCCTAAACAAGTTGCAGCAATTCTTGTAAAGGTTGGAAAACGTGTCATGAAAGAAACTGTAGATAATAAAGGAAGACATCTAGTTGTACAATTACGATGCCCATATTTAGAAAATAATAAACCAAGCTGTGGATGTGATAAAGATATTCATGTTGATATTAGCCAACCTGTTGTTAGATTTAACAAGTTTAATGATTCATCCTTAGATTTTTCATTGTGGCTTTATGTAAGAGATTACGGAGCACAATTCAAAACTAAAACTGAGATGAGGATGATTATGTACGAAGAATTCAAAAAATATGACATTAGAATTCCATGGCCAATTAGAACTGTATATCAGGGAGATGAAAAACAAGAGCAATCTGAAATTAACAAGCTCAATGATGAGAGAGCCAAAGTCATAGATAAGTATGGAATTGGAGATATTGGTCGTGGTAGTGGAGAGGATTAATCTTCTCAAAACTTAAGAATCCCTTCAAATCACGCTTTTTTGATGAGTAAATTATCTGTAATTGCAGGAAAATCATCAGAGGATTTAGCAAAAAGATTATCAAGGAAATTAGAAGCGAATTTTATAAAATCATATGTCAAAGTTTTTCCTGATGGAGAAAGTAAAATTACTTTGAGTGGAGTTTTATCAAAGAAAAAATCTATAGTAGTACAATCAATGTATCCTCCTGTAGACACAAATCTAATTCAGACACTATCTTTGATTTCAAAAGCAAAAGAAATTTCTTCAGAAGTGATCGCAGTAATTCCATACATGGGATATGCAAGGCAAGATAGAGAGTTTTTACCAGGGGAAATAGTGACAATGAAAGTTTTAGGTAAATTATTTAAAGGTGTAGGTGCATCAAAAATAATTGCTGTAGATATTCACAGTGTTATTGGTTTCAAATATTTCACTATTAAAACAAAGAATGTGTCTGCAATACCAGATCTTGCCAAATATTTTAAAAAATTGAGTCTAAAAAATCCTCTTGTAGTCTCACCTGATCAAGGTGGAAAAGAAAGAGCAAAGGAATTTGCAAAGGAATTTAATTCAGATTATATTGCTTTAGAAAAAAAACGAGATAGAATAACAGGCAAGGTAGAGATTAAAACAAAAAATATAGAAGTTGCAGGAAGAGATCTTATTTTAGTTGATGATATGATAAGTACAGGAGGAAGCATAATCAAAGCTACACAATTTCTCAAAAAGCAAAAATGTAAAAGAGTGTATGTCGCGTGTACACATGCACTTTTAATGAATAATGCAGAAAAGAAGATAAAAAAATCAGGAGTAACAAGTATCGTTAGTGCAAACACAATTCCAGGTAAAACGTCATTAGTTGATGTTTCTAACACAATTGCAAAGGCAATAATATAATGCCAGAAAGTTTTTTTGTTTTATCCAAAGATTATCTAGAACTTGCAACAGACGAAATTATTGCCATATCAAAAATGTATGACAGGTTTTCAAAAATTAAAACAATATCAAATTTAGTTATTGTTCAATCAAAAACTAATCGGGAAGAAATTGCAAAACGAGCTACTTTTGTTAAGATCTCAGGTCAAATATTACGAAAGATGTCAGGTTTGTTTTTGGATGAAGATAATTTTGAAATACTTAAAAATGCAAAGACGTTTGTTTGTAGAATAATTAATTTATCCTCAAATCAATTCAATATAATTGAATTAGAAAATTCTATGGGAGATATGATATCAAAATTCTCTCATGCAAAAGTAAAATTAGAAGATCCTGACATTACAGTTTATCTTATTTTTACCAACGAAGAAAACTTTTTTGGGTTTTCAAAACGAGTTAAAGAAGTAAATAGACCGATAAAGATCAAAAAATATCCACATGAATTAGATTGGAAATTAACAAGAGTGATGATTAATTTAATAGGATTAAAGAAAAATGAAACTGTTTGTGATCCATTTTGTGGTACAGGGACTACTCTGTTGGAAGCAGAATCTATGGGAATTCATGCAATTGGATTAGATTTTGATGAAAAAATGTGTGAAATGTCTAAAGAAAATCTAAAGGCAAATAGATACAAATCACAAGTTATTCAGTCTGATTTTCAGGAATTATCAAAAATGGCTGAAAAATTTGATGGTATTGTAACTGATCTACCTTATGGGACATCTTCAAAAACATCAGAAAAACCTCAAGAAATTTTAAAGAAATTGTTTTCTATTATACCTCAAAGAAAAAAAATTGCAATTATGTATAAAAAAGAATTAGATAATAATTTGAAATTAAGTGGATTAAAAAAATATCATATTTATAGACATAAAAGCTTGACAAGAACAATCTTAATTAAATGAAACTTGTATTTCTAGGAACATCAGCTGCAC
>JAOUNZ010000172.1 GCA_029880665.1 Candidatus Nitrosopumilus sp. | reverse complement strand
AATTGGACATTATTCAGCAAGTTCCAAAAATCGATTTTCTACATAATCCCAATTAACCACATCCCACCATGCATCAACATAATCAGATCTTTTATTTTGATATTTCAGATAGTATGCATGTTCCCAAACATCCAATCCCAATAAAGGGTATTTTTGAACAGTCCAAGGGCTATTCTGATTTTCAGTAGTTATGATCTCAATTTTATGATATGTGTGATTAAAAACTAACCAACACCAACCACTTCCTTGAATTGTAATCGCTTTTTCAGAAAAAACTTTTTTAAAATTTTCAAAATTATCAAAATAAACATCAATTGCATCCTCTAATTTTCCTCCAGGAATTCCGTCACCGTTAGGCACCATTGTTTCCCAAAACAGTCTATGATTTTCAAAACCTCCACCAAAAAAATTGATTGCTTCTTGACTAGATTCAGAAATAGAGTTCAAATTAGATAGAATTGATGAGATGTATTGTGGATGTGATGCAGCGCCAATTTCTGCAAGAGATTTGTTTAATCCATCAACATATGACTGATGATGTTTTTGATGATGGATTTGCATTGTACGAGTGTCTATGAATGGTTCTAGATCATCATACCCATAAGGTAATCTGGGTAGTTCATACTTTACCACAAATCGGGTAATTGTAATCCACATATATTCTTGAAAAAACATGTAAAGATATGAGAAAGTTAGGAACTATTGATTTAGAGATTTTACAATTAGCAATTAAGGAAAATGGAACATTTAATGAAGTAAATTTAGAAAATTCAGCACTAAAAAGATTAGGCGTAGGAAAACTACTTGACTCTCTTGCATCACTAAAAGATAGAAAACTGATTTTACTAAATAGTGATGGTTCATTTTCAATTACTGATCTTGCTAAAGAAGTATTGTGGAGTACAAATGTTCCAACATGGGCAAAGATACTGCGTCTACTTCAGATAAGATCTTGTAACATGGAACAAATTACCGACATCCTAAGATTGTCTAAAGAAGAGTTATTAGAAAACATTGAGAAACTACGAAAAAATCAATTCATACTAATGTCACCACAAAGACAGGAAGAAAAGATCATCAAAGTTTATGAAATACTCCCAGAAGGAATTGAAGAAATAGATAAAACAGATGCTAATGGATTTGATAAGATAGATTTTGAAGAATCAAATCCAGAGACGACACTCATAGGCTTAATTGATGAAATTGCAAAAGAAATTCAAGACTCAGAAATGAATCAGGTAAAAAAAGAAACCATTCTAGAAAAAGTATCGGAATTAAAAGAAAAACTAGAGATTTAGCACCTTGGCAGTCAAACAACCAATAGGAGACCATAATCATTGTTCATAAATCCAACATCAACAAAACAACGATGAATTGTGAATCTGGATAGAATTGCTTTTATTGACTGTTTTAATTCGTCATAAAACTTCAAGTATTGTTTTTTTCTCTAGATTTTTTGGAATTGTTTTATTGTTTTTATTTTTTTGAGATGTTTTTGATTTGTTAGAAGTTTCACTCAAATACTGCCAATATAACACATGATGTTAACCATATAGCATAATTGACTTAGAACAGGCTAAAATCATTCATCCATATTTTTACAAACATTCCTTTTTTATCTTTTGATTAAATATTAGATTGAAATCTTCATTCTCATTTTTCCATTCATTGTATTTTTTTATTCAATCATTTTTTATGGTGTTTCTCTATTTCTTCCAAGTACAAATTTTATGTAAAATATTGAAATTAAATATAATGCAATTTAAGAATCAAATTTGTCGACGTTAGTAAGAATACTTTCAATTTCTAAAGGATTTAGGATAAAACGGTAGTTTTACTCAAATTTGCAATATGAGGATATACGGACTCATAAATTACGACATAAGGAAGTGTTTTCATATCACCTGTAATTGCAATAGAATTCCAGACTTCAGTAATCATTTAGAATCATAATCTTTAGCACATTGATAGACACACTTATTTTGTACGAATTTTGTCTTGTATCTGAGCCAAAATTAATTCTGCCTTGTCTTTATTCTCGTAATTTTCAGTTGATTCATCCATGATTGCGTCAATTTCATAGCTTTTATCTACCAGGATATTTGCCACATGATCATCAAGAGTTCCACTTCCAATCAAATAATATGCAAAGACAGTGTTTTTCTGACCAATTCTATGAAGTCGATCTTCAGCTTGTCTATGGATGGCGGGGCTCCAGTCAAGTTCAGCAAAAATAACATATTTTGCTCGAGTTAAATTGATTCCAACATTTCCAGCACGTATACCTGCAATCATTAATTTAGATTCACCTTTTTGAAATTTATCTATCTGATCTTGTCTTTGCACATCAGATTGCCCACCAATAATAACAACTGGTGAAAACTCTTGAAGACTTTCATTAAGTAATTTATGGATTATTTTATGATGGCAAAATACTACAACGCTTTCTTCAATCTCCATAATGTTTTTTACAAAATTGATTACGTGTGGAAGTTTTGCAAGTCCAGCAATCTGTCTTTCACTCTGAATTGCTCTATTATATGATGCAGATTTGGAGAATTCTGATTCTGCACCTTTCTGTTCTTCCTCTAGTTGTTTCCAGATTTTGTTTAATTCATCAATATAAAAATCAGTGTCAGCTGCTATTACTTCTTTATATCGAACTTTATCTTTAAGTTCCTTTAGAACATCAGACTTTTTTCTTCTAAGCATGACATGCTTTTGTAATTCATTTCTAAGAGAAGCACGCTTGTTTTCCAAAACAATTGCTTTTCCCTTTTCATTCACATAGCAAAAATATTCACAGAATTCCTTGAAACTTCCAAGCAATCCAGGTTTCAGAATATCAATTATCGGCCAAATTTCAGAACCGCGATTGTAAATTGGAGTGCCAGACAGACCAATCCTGTATGAAACAGAAGGTAGAGCAGCTAATTTTTTAACAGATTTGTATTTTTGAGTAGTTTTTGATCTAAGATTATGAACCTCATCACA
>JAOUNZ010000040.1 GCA_029880665.1 Candidatus Nitrosopumilus sp. | reverse complement strand
ACGCAAAAGAACTAACCAAGGATGACATTACTAATTTTAAATTAAAATTAAAAGCAAGTAAGATTGATAGATTTGCAGTTTGTGCTCATATGCCATATTTACCAAATCTTGCGACTCCAAAAAAAGATGGATTTGAAAAATCAGTTAAAACTTTGATGAATGAAGTTGAGAGATGTTCACAGTTAGGGATTCCATATTTAGTAACTCATCTTGGTAGTCATTTAGGGACAGGTGAAGAGACTGGAATTAAAAAATTAGTAGATGGATTAACTAAAGCGGGTCAAACAAAAAATGATGTGATGATTTTATTAGAAAATACTGCAGGACAAAAAAATTCTGTTGGTTCTGATTTTAAACAGTTAGGAGAGATTTTCAAACAGTTAAAGCCGACAAAAAAATTCGGTATTTGTTTTGATACATGTCATGCATTTGTTGCAGGATATAATTTGAAAGATGAAGATAGTGTAAAAGAAACATTTGCTGAATTTGATAAATTCATAGGAATAGAAAATCTGAAAATTCTGCATCTAAATGATGCTAAAGGTGAAATCGGTTGTAATCTTGATAGACATTATCATTTAGGATTAGGTGGAATTGGGGAAAAAGGAATTGCATCTGTAGTGAAATTTGCAAACAAGAAGAAAATTCCAATAATATTAGAGACTCCTATTGACGATGAAAGAGATGACTTTGAGAATATAAGAAAAGCCAAGGAATTTGCGTAGGAATTTATTCTATGATTATGAGGAATTAAGTTATGGATTATGAAGATGTAATGAAATTAGCACTTGAACGTGGATTTTATTTTCCTAGCTGTGAGATTTATGCTGATGCGCAAGCAGGGTTTTGGGAATATGGGCCATCCGGAATTAGCTTGAAAAATAAATTTTTAGAATTATGGAGAAGAGAGTTGATCAGACGAGATGGAATGCTTGAAATTGATGGCTCCCAAATAATGTCAAAATCAGTTTTTGAAGCATCAGGTCATTTGGGCAATTTTGCTGATCCAATAATAAAATGTACAAAATGTAATTCAACATTTAGAGCAGATAGAACAATTGCCGAGATTTCAGGTATTGAGATCCCTGAGAGTGCAGATTTGATAGAATTTGATAATGCTATTTTACAAAATAACATAAAGTGTCCAAAATGTAAAGGAATCTTTGATAATACAAAGAATTTCAATATGATGTTCAAAGTGGGTATTGGGCCGGAAGAAGCAGAAGCATATCTTAGACCTGAAACATGTCAATCAATCTTTGTAGATTTTCCAAGACTGTTCAAAATCATGAGAGGGAAACTTCCTTTAGGGATTGCACAAGTTGGTAAAAGTTTTAGAAATGAGATCGCTCCGCGACAAAGTCTTCTTCGTTTAAGAGAGTTTTACCAGGCAGAAATTGAAGTATTTTGTAATCCATCAAAATTAGATGAGATTGAAAAATTTTCAGAAGTTCGAGATGTGGTAATTAGAGTTCAAACAGATGCAGAATCTGTATCCATGACATGTGAAAAAGCGGTAGAATCAGGTATTATTCCAAACAAGTTTGTTGCATACTATTTGGGAATACTGACGGAATTTTATGAGAAAACAGGTATCGATATTACAAAAACCAGATTCAGAAAATTGGGTGATAAAGAAAAAGCTTTCTATGCCAAAGTAGCATTTGACTTTGAGGTCGAAACTACAATTGGATGGCTTGAGTTAGTTGCGTGTAATTATAGATCAGATTATGATTTATCAAATCATGCAAAAAAGAGTAAGGAGAAATTTGATGTAATGGATAATGATGAAAAAGTTCTTCCGCATGTCTTTGAGATTTCAATGGGAATTGATCGAAGTCTCTATACTATATTAGAACACAGCCTGAAAGACGACAAAGAACATGATAGAATAGTTTTGGCTTTAAAACCCTATTTGTCCCCTGTGCATGTAGGAATTTTATCATTAGTAAAGAAAGATGGATTAAAAGAAAAAGCTGATGAGATTTATCTAAAAATTAAACGAAAATGTGATGCATTTTTGGATCATTCGGGGGCAATAGGAAGAAGATATAGAAGACTAGATGAGATTGGATCTCCGTTTGCAGTTACTGTTGATCATCAGACTTTAGAAGATGAAACTGTAACAATTAGAATGAGAGACAGTATGGAACAAAAGAGAATCAGAATTTTAGAATTAGATTCCATGATAATTCAATCAATTGCTTTTCCATAGAAATAAATTGTTTAGTGTTTGTAATTAATATAGATTATAAGTTTATGGTTGAATTAGTTGAGAATGCACTTCAGATAAGAGATGAGTATAAAAAAAATTATGACATATTATTTTACACAATATTTTTTATTTAAAGAAAACTTGATCTTTTGGGAACATGTTAATTGAACTGTATCATAATCTCTAGGCATTAAAAATCAAAATAACATTTAGTTGTATCATTAACCATGATTTTGAATAAGTATCCAAGGAAATATTTATTAAAATAATTAATTATTGAATTAAACATAATTTATTTTAATATTTAGAAAGAAGATTATAATCTCCAATATTCACTTCCTTAATTTGACTTTTTCCGGGAGGTAGAACACGAACAAAATCATCAATAGATATTTTTTTTGTAATTTCTTCTTCTATTTTAGAGAATTCAATTCTAATTTTTTTAGCTGTGTCAACCATTTCAGCGCCATGAGGTTCAATAATTGCATAACAAATAGAATTCTTTTTAATTGGATCAGGAGGTCCGCATGTTAAAACATAGTCATCATCTAACGAAATAATTCCAACAGCTAACCTCAAAGTATCAGATTTGATGAAGTTTCTTTGTCCTTCTATAGTGAAGGAACCTTTAGGTAAAAATTCTCCACTAGGAGCGGATTTTTTAACTTGTTCAGGATTTACCCAATAAGCACTTACGCCATACATCCCTTCTCGCCATGCACGGCTAAAACAAACTGTAGCATGTGCAACTTCATTCATACTTTTATCAGGAGCATTTTCTGCATTTTTCAGAATAAAAAACGGCGAACCAAAAATATCACCATGAAATATTTTATCATCTTTTACCAAATGTTTTCTCACTACTGCTGAATTTGACGCCGCATCCCTTCCGCCAATAGCAAGAAATCCATCAGAAGTGAAAAACCATCGATATCTCTCATACCAATTTTTCTTTCTAATTTCAGAAGCCACAATCAAGTCTTTTTCAGATTCTGTTTTGCTTTGAAATTTTTCCAGTTTTTTCTCTGTTTTTTCCTTTATTGCTTGAATTGAATGTATTGCAGCCGATTGTTTTTTTGCCTCATCAAATAACACTGAAGCAATGGATTGAAGAGATGATGCAGGGTTTATCTTGATTTTTTCATTCTTTATAACAATTAGTGGAATTCCTTTTTCAGTAATTATTTTTGCGTTATTATTTGTTAGAATATTTTGAGCTTTAACATCTCCTATAGACATAATTCCATTTGATATCATCTCAAAAAGAGAATTAGCGACATTGGTGATATTTTTTGATCTTTCTCTTACTGTTTCAATTGCTTTTTCTTGTTCAGAAATCTGAGTTTGTAATTCTTTTATCTTTTTATCAGAACCACTTGATTGAATTGATTTTCCTTTTTTAATTATGTTTTCTGTAAAAACAATATCTAATCCTTCAATGAAACTATCAACATTAGTAATCTCGCCTTCCAGCCTTCCTAATTTCAATGGAAGAATTTCTGTCTTTTCATTTCTAATTATAACTGAATTGTGATTTCCTGATATTACATCTGTAACAATTTGTTTAGTAGTTTCAAAAATTTTCTTTATTTCTTCAGGTGTTAATAAATTGCCAGTTTTTTTTGGATCTACGCCTACGATTTCAAAAATTCCCTCAACATATTTTTTTGGCAGACCTAAAGTTCGTCCTAGCCATTTAGCAGAAATTAAATCTGTTGTACCGAGTTCAATAAAATCTGATTCCGATATGTTAAAAATATCTAATCCGTTTTTGGGTGGTTGTATGTATTCTAAACCAACACCGAGTTTTCTATGTCTTACGTCTATCGAATGTTGAAGTGCAAGTATCTTCATATCTTTACTACAGAGTAAAATATTTCCATCTCCAAAAAATTCTCCCACTAAAACAAACTCTTTTCCAAACCCTTCAAAAGTAAAATATGCGATTCTTTCGGAATCAATTTGTTCTATTTTTTTTAATTTTAATCTAAGAAGATCGCTACGCAGTCTTTTGAGCAATCTATTTGGTTCCATTTGATCAATTTTTACTTTAGTTAGCCAAACACCAAATGTTGAGATCATCATGAACAAATCACTTTTTTCAGTATGATGAAGTTTGAATAGAATACTGTCTTTTGTAATTCCATATATGTTACTGATATAGTAATCTTGAACTTGTTCTGAAATTTTATCGACCAAATATCGTAATTCTATTCCTGCTAAAGCCATATTCAGGGTATTTATCGTCTAAAATTATACTCTTGCTTTGATACGCTCAAATTATGACCAAAGATATTAAACATGGTTTGCTTGAGACACGCTAGAAATTTACTTGGCAAAATTCAAAAAGAAAAAATCAGAGGCGACACCTGGACCTGATGAATCTAAAAAGGACTCCAGAGATCTAAATGATATTCCTAAAACAGAGGAATCTGAGTCCATTCCAGACAAAGTGAAAGATTTGTCCGTCAATGTGGATGATAAAAGTGAAAAAGACAGAAAACTAAACAAATTATTTTGGATGCGCATTGGTTTGGCAATAATTGCAGGCGCTATAGCAACTTTCATCTTTGAAGATATTGAAGGTGAAGAAAGAAGATGGGCTTCAATTGCATTTATGATCATAGTGTTTATTGGAACAATTATAGTTGCAAAAGGCATGAAATTACAATTGCCGTCATCAGATAAGAAAAAGATTGTTACACAAGGTATTGGTAGCTATGTCTTTTTGTATTTGTTCACTTGGATTGTAACTTATACATTACTTCATGCAGAAACCGTTTCTAACGGCATTAACATTTAATTTGATAATTCAGAACTAAAGATAGATTATGTGGAATTACAAAACTCCTGGAATTCCAGATGATCTTTTTGAGCGAACAGAAAAAGTTCCAATAACAAAGGAAGAAATAAGAACCATTCAAATCAGCAAAGCAAGATTAAGACCAGGACAAACAGTTTATGATATTGGTTGTGGTAGTGGATCTATATCCATTGAGGCTGCACTTCAAATTGAATCATCAGGTAAAGTACTGGCTATTGATCACGATCGAAATGCTGTAGAGTTGACTAAGAAAAACATGGAAAAATTTGGCATATCAAATATCTCTGTGATTTATGGCAATGCTAAAGAAAAGATTCTTGAACTTGAAGAAGCTGATACAATATTCATTGGAGGTACTGGTGGAGATACAAAAGAAATAGTTGAGATTTCTGAGAATAAATTAAGATCAGGCGGTAGAATTGTAATTGGCATAATACTAATTGAGACATTTTATTCAGTGTTACAAATTCTTAAGAAATTACATTTTGAATCTATTGATATTACTCAGATAACAGTATCAAAAAGTAGGAAAACCACCGCAGGAACTATGATGTTAGCAAGAAATCCTGTAACAATAATTTCTGCTACAAAGATGTAATCTAGATTTTTAATTGGGAGAAAATCCATATTGTTCATGCCTGGATTGATTGGAATAGGAGTAGGTCCTGGAGACGTAGATCTGCTGACCGTTAAGGCTGTAAAAGCAATTCAAAATGCAGATATTATCATGTGTCCTGCATCTAATGAAGATAGGCCAAGCATTGCATTTGGTGTTGTTTCGCCTATAATTGATAAATCAAAAAATCAAAAAATTGTAAAGTTAATCTTTCCAATGACAAAAGACAAAGATGTTCTTGAAGCAACATGGAAAAAGAATGCAAAAGTAATGGCTGAAACAGTTTTGACTGGAAAGAATGTTGTGTATCTCACAGTAGGTGATCCTTATTTGTATAGTACTTGGATCTATATGTATAAGGATCTAAAAAAGAATTATCCAAATATGGATATTAGCGTAATACCAGGAATTGTTTCTATGTTTACATTTGCATCTAAAGTTGGTGTAAGTATTGCTGAAGGTGCAGAAAAAGTTGCCATTATT
Source organism: Candidatus Nitrosopumilus sp. (assembly GCA_029880665.1). Classification (GTDB taxonomy): domain Archaea; phylum Thermoproteota; class Nitrososphaeria; order Nitrososphaerales; family Nitrosopumilaceae; genus Nitrosopumilus. The sequence continues at coordinate 2,030 of JAOUNZ010000040.1, read as the reverse complement.
CCGTCATGCTATGATCTATCCAGCGTAAAAGAGATTGCAAAAAATTCTGAATCCATGATATTTCTTAAGGACGGAAGATATTTTGACAAAGTTATTGAGGTTCTAAAAGAGGCAGGATTCCCAGATAATTCAATTTTTGCGATAGGCCAAGATCTTGGAACAGAGAACGAGATTATTCGAAAACTGACTTTGGGTGAAGTGAATAACAACACATTAACTACAAAATATTTTTCAATTTTGGTGGTAAAACGTGTCTGAGGTATTTTTTGTTGGATGTGGTCCAGGCGATCCTGATCTAATTACAGTCAAAGCCAAGAAATTAATTCAGAAGGCAGATGTTGTAGTTTACTCTGGTTCTTTAATTCCTGAACCTATTTTGAAGATTTGTAAAAAAGGAAAATTATATGATGCTGCAAAACTAGTAAGAGAGGAAATTTTTGATTTGTTGTACATAAATGCAAAAAAAGACAAACTGGTAGTAAGGCTACATGATGGGGATCCTTCAATTTACGGTGCAATCAAAGAACAGATTGATAATTTAGAAAAAAATGGAATTAAATCTGTTGTTGTTCCTGGAATAACAGCATTTTTAGCTTCAGCCGCAGCACTTGGAACTCAACTAACATTACCAGGTGTAACTCAGACAATCATTGTTACAAGAGCAGAATCTAGAACTAAAGTTCCAAAACGTGAAAAAATCTCAGAGCTTGCAAAGCATAAAGCTACATTGATTTTTTATCTTAGTGTTCATTTGATATCGAATTTAGTAAAAGAAGCAACTGCTGGCGGGTATAAAAAAACAACTCCAGTTGCTGTGGTATATCATGCAAGCTGGAAAGATCAAAAAATTATCAAGGGAACACTTGAAGACATAGTAAAAAAAGTAAAAAATGAACAAATTACCAGAACTGCGATTGTGATTATTAGCGATGTGATTGATCCCGAAACATATGAGTATTCTAAATTATATGATAAAAAATTTAGTCATGGTTATAGAAAAGCTAAACAGATAAAAAATTAACCTTATTTCTTATTCTTAGTTTATTTAATTTGTTATGGAATTCTTTAGTATCACCTGAAGTAAAAATCTTTAATGAGTTTCTTTTTGATTGTTTGTTTTTAATTTTTAGAAAAATTTTGTTTGCAACTATATGTCCTGGATCTATAAATTCAATTTTTGGGTATTCTTTTTCTAATAATAGTTTTAAAAACGGTAAATGCGTACTAGAAAGTGTTATTGTATCTATTGGATGTTGATGTAAAATTTGATCAAGTATGTTTTTAATAATTTTTTTACAATAATTTTTGTTCGTGATAAATTTTCCAGACTCAACTAGTTCCACAAGTTCTGATGCATTTATTACAAAAAATTTAAAAGACTTGAAAAGATTGTTTTTTTCAATATATTTATTCAAACCTTTGCTTTTCATTGCATTTTTAGTTGCTAATATGGCAATATGTTTTGATTTCGATACTTTTTTTGCTTGAGATAATGGTGGTTTTACATCAATTATTTTTCTTGATGATAAATTAAACATAAGACTAGGTGTATTTGATGCGACAACTATAATGTCTGGTGAAAATTGTTCTTCTAATAGTTTGATAGACTTTATTATGATTTTATATAATAGAGCTTGTGATCTTTTTCCATATGGGTAATTCCGTTGGTCTGCAAAATAGATAATTTCTGACTTGAATAAATCTTGCATTGCCCAAATTATAGATAATGAGCCTAATCCTGAATCAAACACAACAATCTTTGCCACAGTTGAACTATGAGAATCATGAATAAGAGTTTGTTAGCTAAATTAACCTCAAAGTCGATCTAAATACACACCGTCCATTAAGACTAAATTTCTAAACTTGTCATCATGCCAAACTTCAATAAGACTTGGGCTCATCAAGAGACTCAAGGCGTAACTGGCAAACTCCGTGAAGCAGTAAAGCCTCAAGGTGCATTAAAACCACGAATTCAAACGGCAGTTAACAAACTACAAGTCCAAATCTCAAAAATGGACTCTATGTTAGGT
>JAOUNZ010000171.1 GCA_029880665.1 Candidatus Nitrosopumilus sp. | reverse complement strand
TCATATTGCAAGACAGTCTCAAGGAACCATCACTGCATTAGCAGTAAAATCAGTACCTGGAATATACGCGATTCATCCACTGGGGTTTCTTGATTTTAATTCCATGACTGAAGTAAAAAAAATTGCTTGAAGATGCAAAGGTTCGGGCTGCGCAAAAAGGAATTCAATTGGTTGGAAAGGCAATAGCAGGAGACCCAGGATATGACATTGCTAGATTTGCAAATAATTCCAAAAACAAGATCGATTTGATTGTGATTGGTGCACGCGGTCTTGGTTCTGCTAAAGAGATCTTCTTAGGAAGTGTTTCTAATTATGTATTACATAAAGCCAAGAAACCAGTCTTGATTGTAAAGTAAATAGTGTTTGGCTAGATTTTCTCGTTTTGGTACACGCTTATTCAGCCAACACATTCACAATGTCTGATTTGGTGACAATTCCAACCAATTTTGATTTGTTGACCACAGGGAGTCCGCTGACATCATATTTGATCATGAGTGTTATAGCAAGTTTTACATCTTCGTTCATCTCTACTGTAATTGGATTTGATGACATTATGTCTGTGGCATGAAATGGAAACAGGTAACTCATTTGATTTGAATGAATTTCTTCTAAGCCTTTTTTGAATTTATACTCTTGCACTTCTTTTGGATCTGCAGATTCTGCAATCCATTGTGGGATTTTTGCAGGAACAAAATCCCTGAATGTTATTACACCTACTGGTTTCTGACTTCTTTTTATGATCACTCTTGAAATTCCATACTTTATCAATAAACTTTCAACATGCAGTATAGGATCACTTGGTTCCGCAGTAACCACTTCCTTTTTCATTATTTTTGAAATTTTTATTTGTGTTGACTCTTTAATGAGGAATGCTTTTACAAGATCTGTCTCAGTTACGATCCCGTCTAGTGTTTTGTCATTATTTACGATGATTACTAGGCTAATACGATGTTTCTTCATCATTTTTGCGCATTCCTGAACTGAATTTTCCCTAGTCAGTGCAAATATTTTTTTTTGAATGAATTCTTTTGCCTTTACAGAGTTAATTGGTTTTGTTCCTAATTCATAAATTTTTTTAGCAATATCTCGCTCAGTAATGACTCCCACAGGAATCTTCTTATCCAAAATTATTACTCGTTTTACCTTGTTTTTGAGCAAGATCTCTCTTACTTTAATAAGAGTCATGTTTGGATTAACCATGACCGGCTTTGAGATCAACTCAGATAACTTTAGATTTTTTACATCCACGGATTACCGTATCTTGCCAATTTCATAAATATGTCACTGATGATGTCATTGTTGAAAACCATGTTTGGTAATTATTGAAAAGATATTTACTTCCAATTAATATTGATTGGGTATGAATAAATTCCAAAAAACAGCATTCCGAGGAGATATCGTAAATTATGTTTAAGAATATTCTTGTACCTTTTGATCTATCTGACCAATCGACAAGGGCCTTTAAAGTAGCATTAGATGTTGCAAAAAAATATAATTCTAAAATAACATTACTGACATGCATTGAAGGTGATGCATGGCATCACAAATATTATGATGCACGAGCTGATTCCGAATTAATCAAAAAACAGGAAAAAGTTTCAAAAGAGCACCTTAGCGAGTTGGAATCCCTTGCAGCTAAAAACAATGTTTCCATCACTTCAAACATTATTGCATCCAAATCAGTAGTTAAAGACATCGTCACGTTTGCAAAGTCTCGTAAGCATGATCTTGTTGTAATTGGATCTCATGGAAGAACGGGTTTCGATAAGCTGCTTTTAGGCAGTGTTGCAAACGGCGTATCACAAAAAATAAGATGTCCTGTACTTATTGTAAAGTAAATCCACGTGGTATGATTGATTTCAATTATAGGTAGTGGTCAAGTTGGAACTTCTATTGCATTTCTATGCATGTCTCATGTTTTAGATGATGTTTTGCTAGTGAACCGTAATGAAAACAAGGCAATCGGTAAATCACTTGATATCTCTAATGCAATTCCAGCGGATTCCAAGTTCTCTATTCAAGGAACATCAGATTATGCGAAAATTGTCGGTTCCAACATAATCATAATTACCGCAAGCACTGGCACATATACAAAGGACAGATATGAGAATACAATGTCTCAGGTAACTACTGTTAAAGAGATTGCAAGAAAAATAAAACAGTATTGTCCTGACGCCATTATTTTATTAATTTCAAATCCTCTTGATGTTTTAACATATGTTTTTCAAAAGGAAACTATGTTTTCTCGATTCAAAGTAATCGGAATTGCATCTAGTCTTGATTCAAGTAGATTCAGATATTTAATCTCAGAGAAATTCTCCATGCCGCAATCATTGATTTCTAATGCATTGGTTCTTGGTGAACATGGGGATTCCATGGTTCCTATCTTCTCAAGAGTTTCTGTTGATGGCAACCAATTATCTTCCATGCTTGACATTGATGAAAAAATCTCCATGACTAACAATATTAGAAATTATTGGAAAAAATTAAGAGCATGCAACATCCGCTCTCAGTTTGGCATTGCAAAACAAACCTATGATGTAGTGGAATCGATTCTTAATTTGAAAGATATTGCCATACCTGCCTCCATCGTTCTTGAAGGAGAGTATGGGGAAAGCAATGTGGCAATGGGGGTTCCGGTCAAAATCAATAAAAACGGTGTTTCTGAGATTCAAACTCTTGATCTTGAGGAATCAGAATCTCGATTACTAAGAGAATCATCACAGAAAATAAAAGATCAGTTAAGAGTAGTTTTTCATTAATTTTTGAACCCTTCCAACATTAGTTGGTGTCTATCGCAAAAAATCTTATTTTCGATTTGGGTGTGAATAAGATCTTTTTGCCAATGCGCATTATACAATCTACAGTCTGAATTCTCGCAAAATGCATCACCTGTTTCATAATACATGATGGCTTGTAAAACATACCCCTCGGAGATTTCAAACAATCTTGAATCACGGTAGTCTAAAAACTCTCCTTTGTATTTTTTCTTTAATTCTTCGGTTTTTTCATCAGAAAAATTTG
>JAOUNZ010000039.1 GCA_029880665.1 Candidatus Nitrosopumilus sp. | reverse complement strand
CAATTATTTTGATCTTTTTCTCGTCTTTCTCATTAAGCATTTGTAGTGCTTTTTGCAATTCTTTTTCTCTTAGGCTCTCTATGTTCTTGAATACGTCTTTTACAAGCGGTTCTGCATCTAATCTTTTCATTGAGGCCTCTAGTACACATACTTCCTCATTAATTATATTTTCAACTGTTTTCACTTTGTTCAATCTGGCATTCATGTTTTTTTCAACCATTTCGGCAATCTGATCTAAATTCATCAATTTTACCCCTCCTATAGTTGCAACTCGTTCATCAACTGTTCTTGGATTTGATAAATCTAGAATCATCATTCCCTTCTTTTTATCTTTCATTGCCTGAACTATTCTCTCATTTGTCACAAGGAAATACGGTGCGGTAGTTGCCACAAACATTATGTCATAATTATGAAATCCAGCAAGAACCTGCTCAAATTTAATTGGACTCCCTCCCATTGTTTCGCAAAACGCTTCAGATCTTCCAATTGTTCTACTTGTGACATCAAAAGCATATCCACGTCTCTGTAGTGATTTGGCAACAAGTGTTGATACTTCTCCAGTCCCAATCAGTAAAATCCTCTTTGTTTTTAATTCGTCAATGTTTTCTTCTGCAAGCTTTACTGCCATTGAGCCAACCGAAATACCGCCTGCACCAATTCCGCTAGAATTCCTTATCCTAGTCCCAATTCTAATTGCCTTGTCAAATAGTGTGTTCAGGTGTTGTCCTGATGCTTTAATCTCCCTAGCCGATGTAATTGAATTTTTTATCTGTCCTAGAATCTGTTCTTCCCCAAGTACCATGGAATCCAATCCTGATGTCAATTTCAACAAGTGATGAAATGCCTCTTGGTTTTCTACAAATTCCATGTTCTCATCAAACAGATCTTTTTCCAGTCCTGTGATTGCTGCCCATGTTTTTTTGATCCTATCTAAATCATTCATTTTTGATTTTCCAAATAATTCTATTCTGTTACATGTTTGAATAATTACACACTCATCCAATCCTGAATGTTTTTTGAATTGTTCATATGCATTTTCTATGTCTTTTATAGTGAACTGTTCAAGAATATGGATTGGCGAATTACGAAAAGTAACACGTGCATTGATGATGTTTTGATTCATTTCCAATTCTCCAATATTGTAATTGCTCGCTTTTCAGCTTTTTTCATTTGACCGTCTTTTATTAACTGATCAATATCATTATCTGCAATAACGCTGTGTAGATATTCACTTCTTTGAGTTTGAGTGGGAATAGTTTCTTTTGCCATCTTTCTTGCGATCTTTTGAATTTTGACTTGAGCGATATGTTCTTTTGAAATTATTTTCTTGAATATTTCTTCTGATTTGACTTTGATCTTTTTTGCCATGATTGGGCTCTGACCTCCTGTAAAAATTGCAATCTGGATTGTGTTCTCAAAATCAATTATCGCTGGATTTGAAAAATCACTGTCTTCAGGACTATCTGAACTGTATACTATGATTTTTTTCTTTTTTGCAGCATTGATTATCTTTTGATTTATTTTTTTGTCATTTGTGGTGGTGATGATTATGTCTGGTTTGAATTTTGAAATGAATTTTACGTCTTGAATTTTTTGTTTTTTAAATTTGATTTTTTTTGTTTTTGATAGTTTGATAATTTTAGCATTGATTGAATCACTAATTACAATTATTTTACAATTTTGTTTTAACAATGAATTGATTCTTTTTTGAGCCTCTTTTCCACTCCCGATGACCATTATTGTTTTGTCTTGAATGTTTAGATCAACTATCATCGATCAAATGGACCGGAGTTTCTATTTATGTATTAAAAATCAAGGCGTAAAGCACCAGCTACATTTTTAATTCAATGAACCAGTTAATGTCATAGTGGCTTCTATGGATGAATCTGATAAGGAACTCTTAAATGAAATTCAATGGACGTTTCCTCTTGTAACCAGACCTTTTGATATCATTGCTAAAAAATTTAACACCCCCCCAGAAGATATCAAAAACCGACTGAATAACCTCAAAGAGACTGGGGTTTTAAGACAACTAAGTGCTATCTTTGATACTCGCAAACTTGGTTATACAAGCTCTCTTGTCGCAATGGAAATTGAAGATGATCAATTAGAAAATGTTGCAAATCAAATTAACCGACACCCTGGTGTAAGTCATAATTATGAGCGAGATCATCAATTTAACCTCTGGTTCACTTTAGCTGTTCCACCTGGTTCTGATTTAAAAGAAGAACTTGACAGATTCAATGTTCTTAAAGGGATTAAAAAAGTTAGGATGCTTCCAACTTTACAATTGTTCAAGATTGGTGTAAAACTAGACATGGTTGATGATAAGAAACATGAGGTTGCACCTACAGAAGCAAAAAAAGAAATTAAAAATATAAAATTTGAAGCTACAGAAGAGGACAAAGAGTTTATTCGTGAATTACAAAAGGACATGGATATTGTTGATGAACCATTTGTAAAATCTGCAAAAAATCTTGGCATTACTGAAAACGAGTTATTTGAAAAAATGAAATACTATGAAGATATAGGTGTGATGCGAAGATTTGCTGCTATCTTAAGACATAGACAAGTTGGATTCACTGCAAATGGTATGATAGTTTGGAAAGTACCTGAAGATAGAATTTCTGAAGTTGGGGAAACATTGGGATCTTTTCCACAAGTAAGTCACTGTTATGAGAGACCTACATATGACGATTGGCCATACAATGTGTTTTCCATGATTCACTGTAAAACTCATCATGAGGCAAATGAGATGGCAAAAACAATTCAAGATCAAATACATGTTGATGACTACAAAATCCTCTTCAGTTCTCGTGAATTTAAAAAAACACGTGTAGAATATTTTGTAGAAAATTCCTTCATCTTCGAGGAAACAACATCTGCTTAGAATTCATTTTCATCATGTCCTATTATGTGTAAAATGCAAAGATACTGATCATTCATGTTACAATAGTATAGAGAATTTTTTCCACAAATATTGCATGGTGGTTTCTCATCTTGTTCAGATAGTTTTGTATGGTATGATTTACTTCTACTGGTGATGTTTGAATTCTTGTAAATTCGAGTCAGATTTGTGTAATATTCCAATTCTCCAAAGTTTAATGGCTGTTCTTTTTTGATTTTTCTGATGATTTTTTCCCATTTTTTATAATTGCCTATTCTGGCAATCTTCATTCCCTCAATCACTTCTAATGTTTTTTTAAAATCTATTGGATTATCCATTTACAAATTAATTTGCTTGAAGTGTTGCCTTCAGCTCATAGGAAGGCCATGTATTGTACAACTCTTCAATTTCCCTCATATCTGATGCTGAGATGTATTTGCCATCTGCCATCTCTACGTAATTAACTATCTCTTCTTCACTTACTACCGTTGGAAAAACTGACGCAAATCCTTTCTTTGACATAATAAACTTCATTGCTAATTCTGTAATTGTTAGCCCGTTTCTCTCTGCAATTGGTCTGAGTTGTTCAACTTTTTCCAATGATGCCTTGATCCATTCTCCTTTCCTTACTGATCTATGATCTTTCTCATCTATCTTGGTATCTGCATTGACTTTTCCAGTTAAAATCCCTGATGCCTCTGGAACTCTGACTAAAATTCCAACATCTTTCTTTTCAGCTTTTCTCATTAACTCATTTCCTGGGGTTTGTTCTATGATGTTATACACTGTTTGAACTGCACTAACATTTGGTCTATCCATTGCTTCCAGACCCTCTTGCGTCCATCCGATCGCAGGGCCTAATGCAACTTGGTATGTTTTGATTGATTCGTCAGCAATAAAACTGTCAAGTGTATTAAAAATAGAATCATCTCTGATATGTCTTAATTTTGGGTTGTGCAATCCATACATATCTAAGTGATCTGTCTGTAATCTTTCTAGGCTGTCTCTTAGTGCTTTTACTGTGAATTCTTTATCAAATTTCTGTGGGAGTTCACTGTGTCCAATTTGTTCAACCTCTGAAAAATCGTAACCATATTTCGTAGATATGACAACCTCATCTCGCATATCTTTGAAAACATCTCCGATCAATTTCTCGCTTTTTCCTTTTCCATACATATCGCCTGTTTCAAAAAAGTTTATTCCTAAGTCATATGCCTTCTTAAGCATTCTTTTTGCCTCATCTTCTTCAATTTTTTTGCCCCACCAGTCAAGTGCAATAGACCATGCGCCAAACCCTAGTTCTGAAACTTTGATGTCTGTCTTTCCTAGTTTATTGTAATTCAATTTTTAACCTCCATTGTTTTATGTTCTTTTTTTATGTATTTCAAAACTGTTTCTTCAGTTAAAATTTAACCATTTATGTTTATCCAAGATTTGCACCTGTGATATTTTGACTATGACGTAAATTTTTGTACTTAGTTCTATTGTTTTTATCCTAAACTGGAAATCAATGACAGGATATCTTTTTTCACACATACGATCATTGGTATGTCATTTTTGACATATGCTGATACTTGAGTTTCCCTTAAATCCATAATGAGATCTTGGAAATCCCTGATGTTGTCTACTTCAAATGCTAACATGAAATCCTCATCATGTATTCCAAATGAGTATGTTGTATTGAGTATGACTTGTGGATATTTTTTACTTACTTCAATATGCTCATCCATTATTTCCTGGCGTTTTTCTTTTGATAGGAGATACCATTCCCTTGTCTTTGTAAATGGATATACGATGACATGTTTTTTTGCCTCATTTCCCGTGACAAATCCATGAGCCTTTTGTTCTTGTACGTAAATTGATGGTCGTGTACATGATAAATATGTCCTAGATGGAATTACGTATTTTCCAAACACTGTTTTGTATAGTTTTTCAATCACCACCTGTATCTCTTCAACTGATTTTGCTGCAAACCAAAACAAAAAATCTGCATCGTCTCTTAATCCTAAATTTGAATACGATCTAAACCTGATTCCTGAATTGTTAATTACATTTTCCACTTCTTTTGCAGATTCTTCTTTTGCAAGATCTGCCATCCATCTCCATTTAGGATCTACTTTGAAAAATGAGAAATTAAAATAATATTGATTATCTCTTTCTGACACATTCTCTTTAATTTTGAAACCCTATTTAAACAAAAAACCTTATTTTCTATTGTAGGATCACTATTATTTTCTCTCGTGATTTATGTCCTGATTTTATTTGAACTTGTGATGACGATACTCCAAAATGATTTGCAATTTTCTTGATGATTTCTTTGTTTGCTTCACCTTTGAGTGGCTTTGATTTTATACCGATTTTTATTTGATTTTCTTTGATTTCTAAAAATTCTTTAGAGAACTCTACTGTTACTTTGTAAATCGTCATTCTTTAGAAGATTGTTTTGTTTAAATTCAATTAGACGGTCTGTTCTAATACCCAATCATAACCTTCAGCTTCTAGTTTGTCTGCAAGTGAAGCATCACCTGTTTTCAATACTTTTCCTCTGGCAAACACATGTACATAATCCAATTTATCTAAGAACTTTAAAATTCTGGCATAGTGAGTTATCACAATAACTGTTGCATCCTTACTTGATACTTTACTGATTGCTTTGGCTACTGATTGGACCGCATCAATATCTAATCCTGAATCTGGCTCATCTAAAATTGAAATTTTTGGTTTTAGGACGGCCATTTGCAAAACTTCTGCACGTTTTTTCTCTCCTCCAGAGAATCCTTCGTTGAGATATCTTGAAAGAAACTCTTCTTTCAACCCTACTTTTTCTAGATTCTCTTTTAGATATTTTTGAAATTCTCTAACTGTGATGAATACTTCTCTATCATCTCCTTCAAGTGCTTTGCTTAATGAGTTATATGCCGTTCTTAGAAAGTGAGAAAATCCTACGCCTGAAACTTCGGTTGGGTATTGAAATCCTAAAAACAATCCTTTCTTTGCCCTTTCATCTGCGGTTAATTCTAAGATACTTTCACCATCTAATAGTATGTCACCCTGTGTGACTTCGTATTTTGGATGTGCAAGTAATGTATAAGCTAACGTGCTCTTTCCTGATCCGTTTGGACCCATTATGGCGTGTACCTCTCCTGGACCTGTTTTCAAATTTACTCCCTTCAAAATCTCTTTACCCTCTCTTGTAACATGAAGATCTTTGATTTCTAGCACCGCCATATTCCAAATTGTTTTGTTTCTCTATATAATACCGACGAAATTTAGCTGATCCTAACCTCACCGAAAAGTGACTTTTATCCACAAGCTTCACATGAAAATTATTAAAAATCTTTGATCTATTGAATCTTGTTTTGAAGATCCAACAACGATGATTTTGAATGGGAGACTTGGTAATGTCCTGTATCACTATCAGTTATGGTTACGAATGCAACTCAAAAACTCCTAACAAAATTCTGCTAGGTAATCCTATGTCCTGATAAGTGAACATCTTTTGATATGTCCTATCAATGAAATAGCATTCTTTTAGAAAACCATGTTGCACACGATAATATTCAAATTTTTCTTTCATTATCTAATTTGTTATGACCTAATGATGAGGATGGATTGTACATCATATACATTCCCAATATCTCTTTTTTTAAATTATTTGACATCTTTTTTATTAAAAACTCATTAAACGATTGGAATGTCGTACAAAATAGGATTTACATGCTTTAAGTCAATAATTTTCAGATGTTCTGATCATATTTTTCAATACTTGGAATTAATTTCATTTTTTTAAATAAAAAAGACATGTATAACATGATTCCACTTTTGGGACTATTATCTGGTGTTCTGATGTCGGTTTTTGTTTCACCTATATGGGCTGAGGAAAGTGGCATGAAACTTTCTATAAGCAGCATGTCTGAATTTGGACTGGGTCAGTATCCTTTTGTTAATGGTATTGTGACAAACTCTGATGGTAAACCATTACCCAATGTCCAAATTCAGGCAAATTTTCCATCCAGTGTGGGAATTACAACTACTGACTCTGCAGGAGAATTCTCAATAATGTCAAATATTCCTGCATATCTGGGAGAACACATCATTACCGTCTTTGCAACAAATGATTCACTACACTTGAAAGGACAAGTCAAATATCAGGTAATTGAATCACCTGAGATTTTAGACAAGAGTAAAAATCCTGAAGGAGAAAATTCAAAGACAAGCAGTTATGACAACAGCAAATATGATCTTCATTTACGGGTAATCTCTGAAGATACGGAGAGGCAAAAAACTGAGAGCGTAAAGAAAGAGATCTATGAAAGAGCACAGATCATACCAGAACATATGATACAAACGCCTTCACAATTAGAAGATCAATTGAAATCACTTGAAGCAAAAAATGAATCTCACTCTCCAAGAAATGCCTTTCTGAGGTTCCTAGCTGACATTGATTATTCTGTAAAGAATATCTTCTGGCATCAATTTCTATTTACTGAGAAAAGGACAGATGATGCACGTGAAGCCAAGGAATATGCCCTTGAGAAAGGTAAATCTTCAGTGGATGCAACAAAAATCTTCCAACAAGAGGCAGCAGTTACTCAAAATGAACTAATCGAATACAACGAGGAATTGAATATTAAATATGGAAATACAACAAGCAATATTCAAGAGCAGTTTAATGAAAACGACAAGATTCTAAAAGAGAAATAACATGCAAACTACAACTGTTTGGAAATGTTATCGATGTGATCTGACATTCAAACAGGAGCCAATATCTGCCATAGACAAAGACATTTCACATCATCCGGATCCAAAAGATCAGAATTGCATTGGTTGCATAAATTACATTTTGAACAAATTGCCCTATTTTTGAATGAGATTTTGATATTTTTTCACTGTTTTTAATTATTTCATTTGTCTATAATGCATCTATTTTTAATCGAAGTTTGCTGGAAAACATATGCATTTAGAAATTTGATTGTGATCCATGGGCTCCGGCATATGCTGTAGGATTGTATCTGTATGAGAACTGATTATTGATCTCTTTCTTCCCATATTACCACTCTTGCAATCGCCATTTCTCTTGTTATTGGAGATTTTTTGACTTCATGATCATAATACGGGTCCATCATGTCTACTGTGTTGCCTTGCTCGTCATGTCCAAGCCCCATAGTATGTCCAATCTTGTGTGCCGTGACCGTATAAATCGAATAAATTCTTACAATCGATATACTGCCGTCCGGATTGGTAACAGGTCTTGATCCTGCAAATATGGCCCACAGATATTCCTCGTTGAACACGATT
>JAOUNZ010000170.1 GCA_029880665.1 Candidatus Nitrosopumilus sp. | reverse complement strand
GCGAAAAATTGATTTTATCATAAACATTCCTAGTACTTCGACTCTGGAAAAATATGTTGGAATGTTAGATGATGAATATCAGATAAGACGTAAGTCCCTGGAACTGGGGATTCCGGTATTGACTACTATTGAATTAGCTGATTCTTTTGTAAAGACTCTTGAATGGCTAAAGGACAACAAACCTACAATTGAACCCATTGAGCCCTATGATCATTACACATGATTTAATCTTGTGAAAAATTAACGATGTTTGCTTCCTCTTAGTGTATGTTCATTCATAACTCCGATGATAACTAGAACACGACAGTCACCTTACAAATATGTTGTATCAAATTATGTCTTTTCGTATAAAGTTCAAGTTATGTATTTTGAGGCTAAACGTTTTGGATAAAATCGCAAATACGCTATGACTTGTCTCATAATGGAACATTTATGAAATCTGATCAAATCACTTGTTCTATGATTGATTCATTTCCAATAATTACCCCATCAAGTGTTACTATTCTTGCAGATAAGACTGGTTTTATTTTGTCAATAATTGGCGATATTGATCTCTTGTATTGTTTTCTATGTGTTGCATAAAAATACCTGTTAAATGACGGAATGATGGTTACTTCAATATCTCCTGTTTTATCTGGAAATATCTTTTCTTTTGCTGCCTTTATTGATATCCATACCCTCTGACCGTTCAGTATAGAATCTTCCTGGAAAAATACTGGATGAATGTGACCCATGATTATTCTATCTATGTGTGAAAAATTCTCTGAAGGCATCGTGTGCCCATGTGTCAGCAACACATTATCTTCTATCATTCCTATTGAGCTGATCAATGAGACGTTTTCTGGAACTAATCTCTGGATGTTTGCATCATGATTTCCTGGAATTAGTATGACGTCACACTTTTCTCTGATCTCTTTGAAGAATTTTGGAACTTCATCCCATTCATTTCTTGAAATACTTTTGATACTTGATTTGATATCTCCTAGCAAAATTACCGAATCTGGTTTTTCAGATTCTATCATCCCTGATAACTCTTGAATTATTTCATCGACTGTGGAATTTTTTCCTACAAAAATTTCATTTGACGTCATGCTGTCTTCAAAACCAATATGCAAATCTGTGATCACTAGATTTTTCTTTGTTCCTTCCATGATCAATGCAGGTTTTGTTGGTAATATTCTGATTTGCAGCATCAAAGTTATACCTTGGGCATCTGATTAAATTCTTATGGCCAAAGACCCAGGACGTATTCAGTCAATAGTTTCTGAAAAACGGGTTAAACTACATGTTTTTGAGCCTAGCCAAAGAAAGATCTGGACAGTAGTTGGCGTGGGTGAAGAGTATTGGTTGGATCCAGATGATCATTATTGTTCATGTCCTGGATTTTATTTTGGGCAATTAGCAGGAAAAAATACTTGCTACCATCTTGAATCTGCAGAACTTGCTATAAAGGAGAATCAAGTTGAGACAATTATCTTTTCTGATGAAGAATTCTCTGATTTTCTTTCCGGATTAATTTCTGATTTGTAATGATTTGTTATTCGAACGTGTTAATTACTAGCAAAAATATACAAAATCATGGATGACGAACAACAAAATTCTGAAATTGAAAAAGTAGCAAATCTCATGGTTCATGACAATATTTCATTTGATGAACAGAATACTTCTAAACTAGAAAAATACAAAAATCTAATCAAAAAAGACTGCAATCTTGATGATGAGGAAGCAATGAAGTTGGTTTTTGAAACCTTGCTTTATAGAAAATTAAAAAGTTCCGATTCTGGTGATCTACTGGAGAAGGGTACTGATTTTGGCGCCGGATTCAGTTGATTATAATGGAATAGTGCTGATATCCTCTTTTGATACCCCTTTCCAAAGACCAATCATTCCTTCCGGTTCTACCTTTTCAATCTTGGTGATTTGTTGAATCTTTATGTGATCTGGATTTGGCGGCATCCATAACATTGCCATGTAGTCTCCTACATTCCCAACTTTGTTTGGCATTGCCGTCATGATCTTCTCAGTTGTAAACCCCTTTGATGTAAGAGCGTTGTTTGCTTTTTCTTTAAGATCCATTCTTCCATGTAAGAACAAATAGATGTCTTTTCCAGTATCGATTTCTGTCATGAATTTACTAGTTTTTCAGAGTAAATCAATCTTTCCTGATCTTATGTGCCAAAAAGGGTTAAATTAGAATGAACGAAATTCACAAATGTGAAAATCTTTACTGTTGGCAACAAATCCTTTGTTACTAGTTTTCAATTAGCTGGAATTCCAGGTATTATCTCTGAAACTCCTCAAAATGCGTTGGATCAAATCAGGACACTTACTGATGATTCTGACGTTGGTCTGGTACTTGTTAGTGACGATATCACAGAATCTATCAATGATGAATTGACATTGCTTAGGGCTCAAAAATCAACTCTTGTCTTTGCACTGCCTGCCGCAGGAAGTGAAAAAAATGAAGTTGACTATAGATTAATGCTCAAAAAAATTCTTGGTGTTTAATTCTTTTAATCTACTTATAGCCAACGCTCTGAGGCTTTACCATGAAAACAGCGTCTGTAAAAGAACCAGGTGTAATTTCTATCCATGATGTAGAAACGCCTCATTTGAGTTCTGGGGATATTCTAGTCCAGATGGAATCCTGTGGCATTTGTGGTTCTGATTTGGAAAAAGTGTATGGCCACTATGGTCAGCCATCCATGCGTTTAGGTCATGAACCTGCAGGTATAGTTTTAGATGTTGGTTCTGACGTGACTCAATTCAAAAAAGGAGACAGAGTCTTCACACATCATCATGTTCCATGTTATGATTGCCATTTGTGTAACCATGGAAATGAAACAATGTGTGCAAAATACTATGAGACTAATCTGTCCCCTTGTGGCTTATCTGAAAAATATGTTGTTCCGTCTTGGAATGTTTCACATGGTGGTGTCTTAAAAATTTCTGATCAAACTAGTTTTCAAGAGGCGGCAATGATTGAACCTTTAGCATGTTGTGTTAGGGCTTGGACTAAATTCGATTACAAAGAAGGAGATTCAGCTG
>JAOUNZ010000038.1 GCA_029880665.1 Candidatus Nitrosopumilus sp. | reverse complement strand
CCCCAATGGCAGTTATAATGATTCCCTCTCTCCCATGAACAGTAGAAGATTTTCCTCTGGGATTAAAATCCAAAACGTATGCATATTCCTCATATTTTCTAGGTGGGGATTGTGCCCGATTCAAAATAAAATGCTCCTAAAAGTTTATGAATGCTCCTTGATTATTTTGAGCATTTTTTCTAGGGTTTCAGCAAGGATCAATTTTTTCCATCCGAACGTGAAAGAACGTAATTCGGCCAAACTTGTCGGTCTAATGTTAACGATTTCAACAGATTCATCTTCTGTTAAATCACACTCTTTGATAAGTTGTTTTTTCATTTCTTTTGCATCTTTAGAATCGATTGATGCGAATTTTGATACATAATCATATGTCCAACGTTGAATTTGGTCCATCTCTTCAGGATCAACTTTTCCTAAAATTTCTTTAACTTCTGAAAGAGAAATAGCTTGTTTCTTTTTTACTTCTTCCATATCATACACCGAATGGTTTTATGTGATCCAATCTAGTGATTAAGGTTTTCGATTTGTCGCCTAATTTCACATCTAGTGTGATAGCACGTCTACCAACGCTTGTAATAACACCTACTTTTCCGTGGTATCTTCTATGTGGTAATCCTTTGTGCTGTCTAGGATCAATAATGACAAGGGCTTGTTGACCTTCCTGGTATTCACGTAACAAAAATGAGACTCCTCTTGGGGACTGCTTCCTCATTACGGATCTAGATTTGTGCTTAAATCCATGTGAACGACCATGAGATTTCTTGGTTGCCATGTAGTGTGAAATCCTTGAAAGCCCTATTTTAAGACTTAGAACGGGGTTTAAGGAAATTAGTTGATAATATCAGTTCTAAGCTGGCCACAAGCTGCAGAGATCTCTGTTCCTTTTTCGAGACGAACGGTACAATTTATGCCAGCATTTGATAAGATTTGTTCAAATTCAAGAATATTCTTTTCTGTTGGGCGTTTAAAATCACCTGCAGTGGGGTTTATAGGAATCAAATTTACATGAGAACCATTACCTTTCAAAAGTCTAGCCAATTCTTTTGCAATTTCTGGAGAATCGTTGATTCCGGCCATGAGTACATATTCGAATGTCACGCGTCGACCAGTTTTTTTGAAATAATATCTTCCGGATTCAATGATATCTTGAACAGAATTAGAAATTGCTGTAGGAACTAATTTTTTACGCAATTCATTATTTGGAGCATGTAGTGATATTGCAAGACCAATCTGTAGATTTTCATCAGCCAATTTTTCTATTCCAGATCTAATTCCAATAGTAGAGATTGTGATATGTCGTTGACCTAATCCAAAACCTCTGTCATGAGTTAAGATTCTTACAGCACGAATCATTTCATCATAATTTGCCATTGGTTCACCCATCCCCATAAAAACTAAGTTTGTCACATGCTCTCCTCGTTTTTGTAAAAATTCTGCAAAATGAATTACTTGGGATACAATATGTTCAGATTTAAGATTCGTTTCAAATCCCATTTGTCCTGTTGCACAAAACACACACCCCATTGCACATCCAATTTGAGTTGAAACACAAATTGTAGATCTTGGATGACCACCAATCTTGGATGGCTTGTATTGCATTAATACAGTTTCAACAGATCTATTGTTGGTGAGTTTAAGCAATAGTTTTGTAGTATCACCATCATCACTTACAACTTGATGAATTTGCTTTGCTGAACCAATAGTATAGCCAGATGCAATTAGTTCTTCCCTCATTTTTTTGGGTAGTTGTTTAATCTCAAAGATATCTTTTGGAAATTTATAATACAATGGCAATAGAATTTGATCTGCTCTGTATCGTGGATAACCCATATCTATTACTAATTGCTCCATTTCTTCTGGAAGTAGACGATAAAGATCTGTCATGATATTATACGCTCCAAATCATATTATAATTTAATCAACAACATAAAAAGTAAAAAATTGTAAAAAGAAAAAGATGGAAGAAGAAACTATTCTTCTATTGGTTCAAGATCATCTGATTCAATATCTATTGTAGATTCTGTAGCATCTACTTCAAGTGTTTCTGCCGTATCATCTACAGACTCTTTGGTTTTTTTGATAGATGCTTTTTTGGTAGTCTTTTTTGTCTTTTTTTCTGCATCTTCAGGATCGATTACACCTGCTTCACCCAAAGCAAAGATAACTTCTTCTTCAGGGTGATGAGGACTATCTACCATTCGAGCAATTCGTTTTTTGCCTGATTTTTTAAAGTATATTCTGTATGTACTTGTATGTGCGACTACATTCCCACCAATGGGACGAGTTGGATCTCCAAAGAATACATCAGGTGATGCCATAACTTGATTGGTTGCAATTGCAGCGCAGTTGTATGTCTCTGCAATTCTTGCAAGCAAATGGACAAAATGATTTAGTTTTTGTTGTCTAACAGATAGAGTACCTCTTCCAAGATATTCAGAACGAAACAATCCCACCGCAGAGTCCGCAACAATTAGTTTTACATTATTTTCTTCAATTATTTGACCTGCTTCTTCTAGAATCAATGTTTGATGTGCACTATTATATGCACGAGCTACTATAATACGATCTAGAACTTTTTCAGGATCCATTTCATGTGCTTGAGCAATTGACACAATTCTTTCAGGTCTGAAAGTATTTTCGGTATCAATATACAAGACACCACCATCAAGACCACCTTCTGTTTTTGGTTTTTGAACCATTACAGATAAGGTATGAGCAAATTGTGTTTTACCGCAACCAAATTCTCCATATACTTCGGTTAATGCCTGAGTCTCAATACCACCATCAAATAATGTATCAAGACAATTTGTACCAGTTGTAATTTTGCCAATACTCTGCCTGTGTTTATAAATTTCACTTGCACTTACAAAGTCTTTAGCAATTAATCCTCCTTCAACCAAATGTTGTCGGGCTTTATTGACAATTTTTTCAGCCGTGTCCTTTTCCATTCCAGTTATTTCTGCAATTTCTACAGGGCCTCGGACGATGAGATCCATGACGTTGTGGATACCTGCATCAGATAATTTTCTTGTAGTTACAGGACCTACGCCCTCTAAACTATCTAATCTTAAATCTTCCATACGGTATAGTACGGTACCAGTACTTTATAAGAGTATTGTTTCAGGGTTCTGTCAAGTCTACGTAACATAATAGAAGTTTAATAAAAATTGACTAACGTCTCTTTCTTCTTTGTCCAGGTTTGTTTTGACCAGGGAATCTACCTAGAACAAATCGTTTATTGAAGTTACTTTTATTCCTAAGACTAGAGCTTGTACCTACAATTTTTCTTCCTTCAACTTTTGGAGTTTGCCCTCTTACTTTTCCGGCCTTGGTAAGTGAACCGTGTGTTGCCATAGTTTTGAATAATAATTAGTGAATTTATGTATTTGTATGACTACCAGTATTTGACCTTTATAGTCTCAATAACTTTTTCATGCTCCTTACTCTTCTTACGTGCATACTTCTCCATTGCACCTAAAGGTACACCTCCAAGAGATCTAGCTATAGCGTTAAAGAAGTATCTTTGTGGGCCCTTGGAACCGGTTTTAGTCATGAATTTTTGAATACCATATTTGAAATTATGTTGCCATGTCTTGTACAGAACACCTAGTTGTGCAGGAGTCATTTCATTTCCAATGTGGAAGAAGTCAGATTTTTCAAGTAAACCAATTGGAACAAAAGTCAAAGCTGTAGCAGTAAACATAGAATCAGGTTGTTCATGCTCTAATTCGCTGATTAGTCTAATTGTATCCCATGAATCTTCTGGTTGTTCATCATTATCAAGACCCATTATCAAAGTGAATGCGGGTATCCAATAATCCTGATTCAGAGTTTTAACACCCTCTTTTACAACCCAATGCCATTCATCTGGAGAATATGGTGCAAGTTTCCTATCTGCATATTTACCAATTAATCGAAGACTGCCAGTTTCAAATCCAGCTTGAATACCAATCATGTTATCAGGGCTTGATTTTATAATTTTGGAGAGGTTTGGAATCAATTTTTCATCAGCAATTGCACCAGCTAATGTTCCATGAGTGGGGTTTGTATGTTCAACTCCAGTAGACATAATTGCAGTAAATAGCTCTTCTAATGCTTCTCTATTAGGTTCCATTCCCTTTGCAGTTCTAGGATCCATTCCATAAACGAAAATATCATCACTATGAATCCATGCAGACTTAGAGCCGCCTTTTTTAATGTTAATCTCAATTTCTCTTTTGACTTTTTCTGGAGGATAATATCTTAATGATCTTAATGTAACGTCACAAAATTTACATCCCCTGCCACAACCACGCATTACTTCAACCATTCCATGCATACTTGGTTCTACAATATCTGGAATTTCTTCTAACTCAGGCCTATCCCAAAAATTAACAAATCTTCCATGAATTTTTTTGCCATTTCTTTCAAATTCTTTAACGTTAACTTTAAAGTCACTTTTCTTTCTGAAAGGATCCATATTTTCAAAATCTCCATTTATCAAATAGTTGAAAAACCGTCCAGCATGTCCATCAATTTCTGGTGCAATTCCACCAAGCTCACCTTCAAGAATTGCATAGATTCCAAATTCTTCAATTTTTTCTGGATCGTAGTTATATTGCCAAGTTCCAGATGCTCCAGAAATTACTTTGGCTTTGCTTCCGGTTTTTGCTTTAGCAGCTTTGATTCTGTGATGTAATTCGGTATTGTAAAATTCATCATATGATGTTTGTTTTCTACCATAAGTAAATGTCATAGTAACTGGACCCATTCCAAGAGGATCCATCTCGTATGTTCCAACAACTTGTGTATCAGGTCCAATGAATTGTTCTATATGATCAGGATGAGCAACTACAACATCTTGTCTGCTAAATCCATCACGAAGTAAACCAGCTTCTAATTTTCTCAACCCATATGGCGCATAGTTTGCAACGCCGTTTGTATGAGGAATATAATTACAAATAAAATCAAATAGAATTTTTGGAGTGACTTGGTTTCCAAGAATTTTATACCAAAAACTGTTTTTGTCTCGATGAGGATCAATTGCCGGTGCACACCCAAAAAATGTTGCTAAAGACAGTCCTCTATACGGAGACATTAAAGTTCTATCAGCTGTTAAAACGATTTTTGGATTACCCATACCCTTCACGGAAATAATTTTGTGATTTATTTTAAACCTTGCTAGTCAGGTTCAATAATGTTCTAAAATTCCAGCCTTATTCCTATGAAAAAAGCCAAATTCCTTATTTTTGGATAAATGTAATCCATCAAAAACAGTTCCATCTCTGCAAACAAGATCGGTACCAACACAACAACTACCACAAATTCCTACACCACATTTCATCATTCGTTCAAGACTAGCTTGAACAAAAAGACGTCTAGAATTAGCAGATTGGACAATTTTATACATCATAATTTCAGGACCACATGTATACACGCCATCAAATTTGGTCTCACTCAAAAGTTTTTCAACCATATCAGTTACAAATCCTTTTTCACCATAACTGCCATCATCGGTTGAAACAATTACATGATGACGATGATGTTCTTCTAAAAGACTTTTTGCTAAATCTTCAAAGAAGACTTCATCTTTTGTTTTTGCACCAATTAAAACAGTAACATCATCACGAGGCTTTACAAAAGTAAGCAATCGCATCATAGGAACAAGACCGGTTCCACCACCAACAAGCAAAAGTTTTCCTTCTTTTAGATCAAAAGAATTTCCATATGGGCCTCTAATTCCAATTTGTTCACCTACTTTCATATTAAACAAGCCAGTAGATGCAGGTCCATGTTTTCTTACAGTGAATGCAGCTTTTCCAGGCTCTTTTGAAATCATTATACTCATAGGCAATTCGTTAATTCCCGGAATCCAAACCATTGCAAATTGTCCAGGGAGTGCCTCAGACATTATTTCATCTGAGAAGATCAAAGTTCTAACAGTAGGTGTTTCATCAATTACTTTTTCAATTGTAACGATTGTAGGATGGTTATGATCTCTTTGCAAGTCCAATCATTTCCTTTATGTTTGAATAATTTTTTCTTTTCATATATTGTAAGATACCTTTGTTAATTTCATGAAATACACTTATCCAATTATCACCTATTGCACTGCCAAGTTGAATTGCAGATGCTCCTGCCAAGAAAAATTCAATCGCATCTTCCCACGTAGATATGCCACCACATCCAATGATTGGTACATCATATTTTGAAGATATTTCATATACACATCTTAATGCAATTGGTTTTATTGGAGTACCAGACAATCCACCGTACCTATTGCTAAGAATTGGACGTTGTGTTTCAGCATCTATTGCCATAGCACGAACAGTATTAATTGCAGTAATTGCATCAATTCCAGAATCTATTGCAGCACCAACAGTATCAAGATAATTAGAAGTTCCAAGGCCAACTTTTGCAATTACAGGAATATGTGTAGAATTTTTTACGGTAGAGACAATCTTCTTAACCAATTCAGGATCATCACCAACTTCAAGACCAACTTTTGCAACATGTGGACATGATAGATTCAGTTCATAAGCTGTTACTTGACAATGCTCAAATTGTTTTATCATCGTTTCAAAGTCTTGGGGGATTGATCCAACCATACTCACAATAATTGGAACATCTTTGTTAGGTTCAATAATTTTTGCAAAATTTGGCGCGCCTGGATTTGAGAGGCCTATTGCATTAATCCACCCACCTCCCTTAACACTAAAAATAGTAGGGTTCGGATAACCTTCCCATGGTTCTGTACTTAGAGATTTAGTTACAACGGCGCCTGCACCAGATAGATATAGTCGTTTGAACACATCCAATGATATTCCTAAAATTCCTGATGCCAGCATAACAGGCCTATCAAGATGTATTTGACCTATGGAAGTTGCAAGGCTTAGTTCCACTTGATTAATCACCTAAGTTTAGAATATAATAGTTGATTCATGGTTCTGGTACCTTTTTTAAAGGTGATTTAGAATCAACTATTCATGTATTCTGTAATTTTAACAGAGCTGGGAATCTCGGTGTTTAATGATAAAAAGATGGAAAAAGCATTTCCATTTTCAAATCCAGTTAAAGAGTATCTTTTAGTTAAAAATAAAGAAACAAAATTAAATGATCTTGTCAATTATCTAACTTCAATTCAAAGAGGGGTTTCAGTTAATGACGAATCATTGCTTGCAATTCTAAAAAGACATTCTATCGATTGTCATCTTATGGATGAATCTGAATTAGAAACCATTCAAGTAACGAAGCCACAGATTATTGTTGATTCGGGTTTTGCATCTAACCTTCAAGACACGCTTGGAAAACTAAGGGAATTTGCACTAGGATTATCATCTTCAAAAGTTACTGAAATGTCAGAAAGTCCTGATCTGCACATCATTCAAGCAATCAACTCACTTGATGAAATTGATAAAATTGCAAATGGACTTAGCTCAAGACTAAGAGAATGGTACGGATTACATTTTCCAGAATTAGACAACATAATTGACAGTATTAACGGGTATGCACAAATAGTTCTTGCAGGAAAGCGTGAGTCACTAACAAAACAAGTTTTTGAAGATGCAGGATTTCCAGAATCAAAAGTAGAAATGTTATCATTAATTTCATCAAAGAGTAGAGGTGGAGATATTTCAGATGTTAATTTATTAATTGTTCAATCAATCGCAAAACAAATTCTTGACTTTCACGATTTACGTAAAAAACTTGAAGAGCATGTAGAGTCTGAAATGCAAAAAATCGCACCTAATCTTTCAGCAATACTTGGAAGTGCAGTAGGTGCAAGAATTTTAGGAAGAGCTGGAAGCCTTAAGAGATTAGCATCACTTCCTGCGAGTACAATCCAAGTATTAGGAGCAGAAAAAGCATTGTTTAGATCATTAAAGACAGGTTCTCAACCACCAAAGCACGGATTGTTATTCCAACATGCAATGGTTCATGCAGCTCCAAGATGGCAAAGAGGGAAGATTGCACGAGCAGTCGCTGCAAAAGCAGTCATTGCAGCAAGAGTAGATGTTTATGGTGAGGGATTAAATCAGACTTTACTTGAAAAACTCAACATACGAGTTGATGAAATAGGCAAAAAATATGAAAATCCAACTGAGAGTGACACGAGACCGCCTCAAATGTTCAGAAGAGAAGGCAGTGAAAGAAGAAGAGAGGGCGGAAGATTCGATAGTCCAAGAAGAGAAGGCAGTGAAAGAAGAAGAGAGGGCGGAAGATTCGATAGTCCAAGAAGAGAAGGCAGT
>JAOUNZ010000169.1 GCA_029880665.1 Candidatus Nitrosopumilus sp. | reverse complement strand
TTATGTTGACAGATACAACAAGGAGCCAAGTTATAAAAAGTGGTTTGATGACAATTTTCCTCAATATGATTCAATTTACCAGGCAGTGGGATTAGATGCGCCAGTAATTGAAGAACCTGAATTTGGAGAATGTGGCAAAGGAACAGATCTTGTAGACGGAACATGTGTAATCATAGACAATCTGGATGATGGAGGAGGTTGTCTAATTGCAACTGCAGCATATGGCTCTGAGATGGCGTCACAGGTGCAACTGCTCAGGGAGATCCGTGACAATCAATTGATGCACACCGAATCTGGCATTTCATTCATGGCCGGTTTCAACCAGTTCTATTATTCATTTTCGCCCTACATTGCAGATGCGGAAAGGGAGAATCCGGCATTCAAGGAACTAGTGAAGATTGGAATCACGCCGTTGCTGTCATCACTGTCCATAATGTCACATGCAGAATCTGATTCCGAGGTGCTAGGGTATGGAATAGGGGTAATTTTGATGAATATTGGAATGTATTTAGCCGCGCCAATGATTATAATTTTAAAGGCAAGAAAATACATCAAAATTTAGATAAAATTTAGTTATTGTTAATCGCAATTGATTAAATAGATAGTGAAATTTATTATCTAATTTATTAGATTTGTGATAAAGTGTATAAGCAGAAATTGATTAAAAAAATAGTTTTTAGTTTATTATTTGCACTTTGCATTGTATCTCTTCAAACTGTATATGGAGAGCCAGAGTTTGTTTTAAAATTTGGTACTACTGGAACTGGCAATAATAATCTCAACAATCCTACAGACATAATTCTGGATAAAAATGGAAAAAACATCTATGTTGTAGACAGTAATAATCACAGAATTAATGTGTTTGATGATGATGGGGATTATGATTTTAAATATGGTACGTTTTGTGACATGACATCAATTCAGAATTGTAACGATAACGCGGATGGGGCAGATAATGATGGTGATGGTCAGTTTAACAATCCAATCAGCATTGCAAGAGATACATTAGGAAATTTTTTTGTTGTAGATGAAGGTAATCAGAGAGTTCAGATATTTGATGATAGTGGAGAATTCCAGTCAAAGTTCGGTTCATCAAACAGTGCAGATGATAATTATCTTGGATCATCCAAAGGAATAGTAATTCAAGATGGCACAAGAGATGTTTTTATTTCAGACATTGAGGAGGATTCAATTTCAGTTTTTAACTCTGCAGGAAGTTTCAAATTTAAATTTGATTCGTTTAATGGAAATGATAATTTTAAAAATCCAACAAACATGATAATTGACAATTCAAATAAAATGCTCTATGTCTCAGATTCTGGCAATGATAGAATAACAGTTTTTGAGTTAGGCACAGGCACAACTTGTCCAAGTGGGACTGAGAAGATAGTTAATGGGGTGTGTTTTGTGGAAAAATTTGGTTCATCTGGTACTGCGAATGGAAAATTTGACGAACCAATGGGATTGGCATTTGATTCAGTGAATGACTTGCTATATGTTGCAGACTCAAATAATGACAGAGTACAAATTTTCAAAATAATTGATGGCACAACTTGTCCAAGTGGGACTGAGAAGATAGTTAATGGGGTGTGTTTTGTGGAAAAATTTGGTTCATCTGGTACTGCGAATGGAAAATTTGACGAACCAATGGGATTGGCATTTGATTCAGTGAATGACTTGCTATATGTTGCAGACTCAAATAATGACAGAGTACAAGCATTTAATCTAAATTCAGAGCCAGCATCCCAACTTCCAAGTTCGCCTAAAAATCTAAAGGCATCTCCTGTTTCTCCCACATCAGTGATTGTTTCTTGGGAAGAACCAGAAATGACACAAAACGTGCCTGCAATTACAGGGTATAAAATAGAATACAAGATTGGTTCAGGTAATTATATTACAGTTATCCAAAACACTGCAAGCAAAACAACATCGTTTATTCATCAAGGATTACAATCTAATGAAACATATAGTTATCGCATTTATTCAATTAACTCACAAGGAACAAGTGTAGCATCATCAAGTGTTTCTGTAAAACCACAACACACTACAACACCTACTGCATTGACTGCAACTGCAATTTCACCAAATCAAATAAAACTCTCATGGATGCCACCATCAGAAACTTTTGGTCAAACAATTAATGGTTATGAGATTAAACGAGAAGTTGTTACAGGTGTTTATGATATAATTGGCAATACAAATGACAAAACAACAACTTTTGTTGTATCAGGATTAACAACTGATAAAACATACACATATGTAGTTAGTGCAAAAATTGGATATGGATCTACTCCTGAATCAATTTCAGCATCAGCTACTCCAAGATCAGATTCTGTGGATGTAATTATTGATCCAATTACATCAACTGTGGCTCAAGTAACAAGATCTTCACCACCAATAAAACTAACTGCAACAATTGTATCATCAACTCAAATCAATTTATCATGGAGTCCACCAATAGAAGATGGTAATTCTCCAATTACGGGATACAAAATTGAAGCAAAAAAAGATGACGGTTTATTTACTACTCTAGTTGCAGATACAAAAAGTACGGACAAAACATATTCACATAAAAATGTCACAACAAATTCAAAATACACATACAGGATTTCAGCAATTAATGCTGAAGGAATAAGTGACCCATCAAATGAATTCTCTGCAACACCAAAATCAACAAACATCCAGATTAGTCCAATAGGTAAATTGTCTATAGATGAGGGAAAAACGCTCTCCTTTACAGTAAAATTAATGGATAGTTCGGTAAAAGATGTGGTGTTCAGTTTAGATAAAAATCCGCCAGTAGGCGCCAAAATAATATCAAACACCGGAATGTTTTCATGGACTCCAACACTGTCTGATGGTGGAAAAATATACATCATGGACGTAGTTGCAAAAAAAGATGGACAGTCAGATAGAAGTACAATCACTATTACAGTCAATAAAGTTTCGAATGAAGTAAAATCTGAACCTATACCAACGACAGAACCAGCGGAGATAGCGCCGTTTGTAGACAAGACAAAAGACCCGCAGTATTATGTTGACAGATACAACAAGGAGCCAAGTTATAAAAAGTGGTTTGATGACAATTTTCATCAATATGATTCAA
>JAOUNZ010000168.1 GCA_029880665.1 Candidatus Nitrosopumilus sp. | reverse complement strand
GTAAACGTTTCCAGGACCTTTCAAAAGCATATTTTCACATTCTTTACATACTTGTTCATCTATATTTGACTCTAAATTATGATGAATCTCACAGATCAACAAGCTTGATTTTATGTAGTTACACAATCCAATAAATTTTGAAAGACTAGATGGAGTGTATGCCATATCTGACGAGAGACTGTCGCTTAACTCATCAATCATAATTGCTACTTGTTTTTCTGCTAATAGTTTTGCAATAAGAGAAGGATCACCTCTTGTCCCTCTAATGTAATTACTAATTGCCGCTTGTGTGACACCTAGCATTTTAGAAATTTCATCTTCCCTAATATCATGTTCTTCAGCAAGTTTTTTGGCCAAGATGGCTCGTAATGCCGGAATCAGAGTTTTAGACTCTATTTCAGCAGGAAGTAACATCAATCTCAAGAACTTTGTAAAGAATTTAAAGCTTCCAACGGAATAGAAAATTATTTAGACTTGTGATCAGGCATAGATATTTTAATTTCAGAAGATCTAAAAAAACATTGGATGAGTTTTTTAATGTTTATAAAACTTTAGAAGAGTCATGTAATTCCTGTAAATCAAATTTAATTGCATTATCAGGAGGATTAGATAGCACCATTATCGCATATTTTCTAAAAGATAGAAAAGCAAAAGCTGTTACAGTGATTGCAGAAGATTTCATATCAACTGATCTAACATATTGTCAAATAGTTTCAAACGAAATGAGACTAGATTTATCAATATTTAATGCAAGAACAGAAGTTATTCTGGAAGCAATTGAAGATACAATAAAGATTCTAAAAAATTTCAACGATATTGAGATTCGTAATAGCGTTGTAATGTATCTTGCAATAAAATGGGCAAAAGACAACGGGGAAAGATCAGTAATTACAGGTGATGGTGCTGATGAACTGTTTGCAGGATATAAGTTTCTGAGTAATAAACCAGAAGAAGAATTGGAAAAAGAGATCAAACGAATATGTTCAGTAATGCATTTCCCTACGCATGAAATTGGAAGAAAATTAGGGATAAATATAGAATCACCGTTTCTAAATGAAGCAGTGATTAAACTTGCTAATGAAACTCCTACTAACTTCAAAGTAAGAGAAGAAAGTGGAAAAAGACACGGTAAGTGGATTTTGCGTAAAACGTTTGAACATTACATACCAAAACGGATTGCATGGAGAGAAAAATCACCCATGCAAGACGGTTCTGGAACTGCAGGATTGACAAGTTTGTTTGAATCTGTAATAAGTGAAGAGAACTTTGGAGAGAAGAAATTGACTATAGAGAAAGCAGATGGGGTGATCATCAGAAGCAAAGAGTCAATGTACTACTACGAGATATTTAGGAAACTATTTGGATCTCCAGTAGACAAGCAATCTGAAGACATATGCCCATATTGCAAGCATTATGTCGGAGAATCAAGATTTTGTAGAATGTGTGGAACTTTTCCAATCTAATTTTTTATTCTGTATTTTCTAGGTTTTTTGATAAAGATTCGTCTGCACCCATTGCAACAAAAATAGAATTTCTTTCCATCATGATCATGAAGCAATGCCAATTCTTCATCAAGTTCAATTCCACAGACAGGATCTATTGGCATAGATTTTTCACTGTTGAATTGTATTTATATATTCAGCACAAGTAAATGATTAGAGTTAGAGAATCTGTTTTAGCTTTTTTCAAGTAATAACAAAACGATTAATCTGAATTTTTGATAGTCATGTAAAGCAATAATAGGTCCTATTTTATCACATGCATCAAAAATTTTTTGTTTTCTAACATATTTCACATATAGATCCTTCACGACAAACCATCATAGTTTGAGACTTTTTGTATATTGAATCATGTACGTCAGAACAAATTTCATGCCATTAATTCCAGATGTCAGAGTTTTAGAGACATTGTATATCAGATATAATTCTTAAAATATGTTCAACAGAGTAGAATCCTAAAACCACTCACAAACTTATTTTTGAATCATTATGCCAAATCTTGGTTGATTCATACATTATCCAATAACAAGCCCAATACGGTAATCTAATTCAGCAAATCCAAATTAAATGTGTTAATTAAGAATGTCCCAAAACTGTATTTGGTCATAAACTAACTATTTCAAGAATTTTCTTAGGTAAAGCGGCATAATCGCTATCAGGTTCGGCCACCACATATAGTATATCCTCATTTATCGGCACACTGATTGCAAGTGCACGTTCACGAGAAGCCATGGCAAAATTTACTGGTCCAAGTTGCTTATCAAATTCTTTTCTCATTTTTACACGCATTGCAAGCTCCATGAATATCATCTCATCATCTTTTTCACTTTCTAGTGGTTCTACATTTTCTCTCATTCCACCTGCTACAAGACGCCCTCGTTCATTAATTACACCAGAAAATCTAATTTTAGGATCAATTGATAAAACAGAATTACATATTTTTGTGTAATCATAAATCTTTGAAGACATGACTTACTCTTGATAACTACCCCTCATTTATAATATGCATTGATAAATGTGGAATTTACAAAACCACTATGAGACAAGTTGCTTTACCAGTGCAAGAAATTCGTCCTCATTCATTGGGGGGATTTTCATAATCTCCAGGTTTTCTGAAACATGTTCTGGAGATTTTTGACCAACCAATGGGGCAAGCACACCGGGAGATGAACGAATGAATTGCAAAGCGCGTATAGAA
Source organism: Candidatus Nitrosopumilus sp. (assembly GCA_029880665.1). Taxonomy (GTDB): domain Archaea; phylum Thermoproteota; class Nitrososphaeria; order Nitrososphaerales; family Nitrosopumilaceae; genus Nitrosopumilus. Next base: position 439 of record JAOUNZ010000168.1, on the reverse strand, counting down.
GGTTTCAGATTATTGAAATCAGGCATTGTTCCGGGAGTTAGCAATCTGCCTTGCATGAAAGGCACACTTGTAAAAACACCTATACCTAATTTTACAGCAGATTCTAAGATAGAACCAATTTTATTTTCAATAGGTTGATACTTTGCTAAAAGAGCTTGATCATAATGCATGTTATAAGGCAATTGAATAAACCTAAATCCATGATTATTGCCACCAATTTTTCTTGCCATGTTAACGGTGTCTTCTAGTGAAAGATATTGAGGGTTGTCATTTGAAACTCTAAAGCATTCCCAAGTTGCCATCCCATAGAATTTAATTTTGCCCTCATCTCGTTTTTGTTCGTACAGCTCAAATACAGATTTTAGATTCTCTAAAAATTGGTCTTTTGGTACATCTTTTATTTGACCCTCAACTGCATTATGAAGGTACATTAAATCCA
>JAOUNZ010000167.1 GCA_029880665.1 Candidatus Nitrosopumilus sp. | reverse complement strand
ACCCGCAGTATTATGTTGACAGATACAACAAGGAGCCAAGTTATAAAAAGTGGTTTGATGACAATTTTCCTCAATATGATTCAATTTACCAGGCAGTGGGATTAGATGCGCCAGTGGAGATAGCGCCGTTTGTAGACAAGACAAAAGACCCGCAGTATTATGTTGACAGATACAACAAGGAGCCAAGTTATAAAAAGTGGTTTGATGACAATTTTCCTCAATATGATTCAATTTACCAGGCAGTGGGATTAGATGCGCCAGTGGAGATAGCGCCAAAAGAGGAAGTAAAAGAAGGAAGGAAATTTGGAATTTGTGGAACTGGGACAAAACTGATTGACGGCATATGTACAATAGTTTCAAAGCCAGTAGTAAAACCCTGGTGGAGATTCTGGTAAGATTTCAAAGTTAGGTTTTAATCACAATGTTTTTTGATTGTACATATGGGCAAATTAAGCAGGAATCTCAGGATCTGTGGTGAATGTGGTGTTGCATATACTTCTGTAAGCTTTACAAAATATATTGATCAATGTCCTATATGCAATTCAAGAAGATTTGAGTCAATTCCAGTAAAGTCAGCTGATGAGCAATCTCGAATGTAGATTTTTTAGAATGGGAGAAAATAGAATAATGTCTGATGATCCAGAAATTGAAAAAATAATGCAGCGAAAATTAAATGAAATGCTTAAACAACAATATCAACCCAAAGCGGAGACTGGAATTATAGATTTGGATGAAACAAACTTTGATCAGATCACATCTTCTGAAAATCCAACATTGGTAGATTTTTGGGCAGAGTGGTGTGGTCCATGTAAATCCATGCATCCAGTATTTGAGAGTCTCTCAAAAAAATATCCAAATGTGAATTTTGCAAGAGTAAACGTAGACAACAATCAAAACATATCCATGAGATTTGCAGTACAATCGATTCCTACATTTATCATGTTCAAGTCAGGACATATAGTAGATAAGATGATGGGTGCAGTAGGTGCACCTGGAATACATATGATTTGTAAAAAACATTCAAGTTAGTAACCGTATATTGGTTCTTTTTCACGTTGAATTCTGACTATATCGTTGAAAATTTCTTGCTCTTCAGGGTTAAGTTTGTGCATGAATTTCTTGAGTATCTGCTTTGCTTCGTGTGATGATGGAAACGTATAGTATACATCCTCTTCAAAAATTTGTCTGCCAATTGTAACGTCTTTTACAGAACATGCTACCTCATCTCCTGCTTTTGCAGAAGATACTGTTTTTTTGTCAAGTTGAATCTGGTGGATGTTTCCTATCTTTCTTCCGTCCATGTTCATAAACGGAATCTTGTGTTTCAGAGTGCCAACATCTATGCGAACTCCAAACACAGCTGGATTATTATTTCGAAAAACCATTCCTTTCATAAATGTGAATTTAGAAATCGGTGTCAGTTCTGCAAACATTGCATCTTCTTCATTTGCAATGTCTTCCTCAACCCATGCATTATAGTTGTCAATCAAGCTGTAGATCACTTTATCTTCAAATACTTTGATGTGACTAATTTCTGATTCGTCTCTTGCATCAGGCAACATCTTGACATTAAATGATAAAATAACACCAAGATGTCTGTTTTTTTCTTTGATCGCTTTTGCTTCCATGATGTCTCTTCTATTTACAGGGCCAATGTCAGCTTTTGCTACCGGTACTTGTGATCGTCTGAGCATCTCAACAATTGCTTCAAGCGAGCCAATAGTATCACATTTGAGAATTATTCCATCAGTTTCAGTGTCAATAAATACAGATTTCATTTCCGCCTCTATAAGTCGGGTAAATTTTTCAATCTCTACATCATTTGATGCAACATAGAGTGTACTTCCTGGAAGCACTCCTTCAAGATCAGATGATGCAATTTTGAGTCCGGCTGCAGCATCTACCGAGGAAACAGGTTTGAACTTGTCACGAGGATCACGCATTTCATCAAGAGGTTTTGGCAAAAGTATCGCCTTTGGTTTAATCACCAAAACAGAATCTCTTTTGGCAACAACGATACTGTTTTCTTTTTTTATTGTTCCATCAATTAAAATGATATTTGCAGTAGGTCCTAATCCAACTTCGTCATTTACTTCCAAGATAATACCACGTGGATCTTTTTCTCCTTGAGATAGTCTTTGTTTCAGATATTGCTGCGTCAAACCAACCAAGACACTAAGCAGTTCTGGAAGTCCAACTCCAGAACGTGCAGAAATTGGAACTATGGCTACTTCTGATTTAAAGTCCTTAACACGGTAAAACGCCTCTGATCTATATCCTAGAATTGAAAGAGTCCCCACAACATCATAGATCTTTTGATCAAGATCAGTTTGAATTGATATATCTTGTTCTTTAATTGCTTGAGAGATAAACTTAGTTTCAGATTTTCGCCATCCTGAAATTTGATCACATTTATTTAAGGCAACAACGAACGGAACTTTTCGACTCTGTAAAATTTTCAAACTTTCATTTGTTTGTGGTTGAAATCCTCGATTAACGTCAATAACCAATATAGCGATATCTGCAGCTGATCCTCCTCTTGAACGAAGATTTGTAAAAACTTCGTGCCCAGGAGTGTCAATTACTAAAAGTCCAGGTACTTTATTTTCTGCTTGTTCCAGTTTTTTGTATAATGGGCCACACATTTCTTTGATTGTTTCAGATGGAAGAAAGCTTGCTCCAATATGTTGAGTAATTCCACCTGCTTCTCTACCCTGAACTCCGGTACCACGTATTTTGTCTAAAAGAGACGTTTTTCCAGAGTCTACATGACCAAGAACTGCCACTATAGGCTGACGAATATGCAAACCAGATCACTCAAATGCTACCCTCGATTCATGGTCAAAGCTTTCTTGTGAATCTGACGCATGGATGATATTTTCACTGAATCCCAATCCAAAGTCACCTCTAATTGAACCAGGAGCAGCTTCAAATGATTTTGTTACACCAATCATTATTCTAGTAGTTGCAATTGCATTATTTCCTTCAATAATTGCGGCAACTACTGGTCCTGATGTGATAAATGTTGTTAGTTCTCCAAAGAATGGTTTGTCTTTGTGTACACCGTAGAAATTCTCTGCCTGTTCTTGAGTGAACGTAAACATCTTTAATTTTAAAAGTTTGAATCCCTTTCTTTCAAATC